>JAHDFT010000352.1:2938-6002 GCA_020628015.1 Bacteroidota bacterium | reverse complement strand
CGAGTCGAATTGTACGGCTCATTGGCTGCGACGGGTCATGGACATGGTACGCATAGAGCTGTTTTGGCTGGATTAATGGGTGCAACACCTGTTGATGTGGATGTAGCGGAATTGAATGCCTTTTTTGAGGAAGCCAATACAACTTATACTATTACCTTAAATAAGATGAGCATTCCTTTTAAGGAAGAAGATATTTTCTTCGATTATACACCTAATGATTTCAAACATGCCAATACGCTTAAATTTGTGCTATTAAAATCCCATCATCCACAATTAGAAAGCTTATTTTACTCTATTGGTGGTGGTTTTATTGAAAAAGAAGGAGAAACTATTGAAAATGATGTAGCTCAAGCTGTTCCTTATCCTTATAATAATATGGAGGAATTGTTACAACAATTAGCTCAACATCAATTGCCCCTTTGTGAACTATTAATAGCGAATGAAATGGCCATTACTGGTTTATCACAAGCAGTCATTTTTGAGCAGATTGAGGAAATTATGGTGGTTATGCATCAAAGTGTGGTCGGTGGTTTACAAAAGGAAGGGATTCTTCCTGGTGGGCTTCAAGTTAGCCGACGAGCAAAAGGAATGATGGACAAAGCACAAGAATTGACCACTAAAAACCGTCTAGCAGAAGCCCTTTTCGCTCGCTTAAATGCCTATGCCCTTGCCACTTCGGAGGAAAATGCGGCTGGTCAAATGGTGGTGACTGCTCCGACTAATGGGGCGGCTGGGATTATTCCTGCTGCACTAGAATATTTGCGACAAGATTGCCTTATTCCAACGGATAAATTGAAGCGTGGACTTTTAGTAGCAGCGATGGTTGGTTTTATTATTAAAGATAATGCCTCGATCTCAGGTGCAGAATTGGGTTGTCAGGCAGAGGTAGGATCAGCAGCGGCAATGGCAGCGGCTTTGTTTAGCTATTGTTATGATGGTAATAGTTATGAAATTGCTAGTGCAGCAGAAATTGGTATGGAACATCATTTAGGCATGACTTGTGATCCTGTTAAAGGTTTGGTTCAGATTCCTTGTATTGAACGGAATGCGAATGGCGTTATCAAAGCGTATAATGCTTATTTATTGGCTTCTGGTAGAACAACTAAGCCTTTGGTTTCTTTTGATACTGTTGTGGAGGTCATGCGCCAAACGGGAGAGGATTTGTGTGCTAAGTATAAGGAAACGGCTAGAGGAGGCTTGGCGACGAATTTTGCGATGTCGGGGAGTTAGTTGCTATAAAATCTACAAACAACAATCCCTCATTTACTTTCTAGTAAATGAGGGATCAATATTTTTAATATTATTGGATAATTTTAAGCCGTCACCTCCCAAGCAGGCACCTTCCATTCCGCTTCTTTATAGACCATCACAGGCGTTTTATTAGAAACTGCATTATAGAAAGTAATCGAATCTTCATGATTCAAACGCACACAACCATGAGAACGAGGCGTATTATCTACCACTAATCCCCATTCCAAACGCTCGTATAATTCAGATTCTGGCTCACAATAGTCTGTTGCGCCCTCATCACAAAGCGTCTTTCTTCTAGGATTTGCTCTATTAGAGTGGAAACCAATACCACGATTCAATTCAAACACACAGAAATACAATAAACCCCATTTCCCTAATTTAATTTCAGGGCTAGGTCTTTTATAGATATAATAGTAAGCCTCGTTAATCAATTCCTCGGTGATTTCCCCAGCAGAAATATCAAAGATCAAAGGCTCCCGCCCATCTTTGAAATGCACCTTCGCCTTTTGCGGAAGAGCTAAATTAACATGTACCTCCACCTTTTTAGAATGCTTAGGTTTAGGCTTAGGTGTAACGATTGGCGGCTCCTCAATCTCATCTACCCCTTTAGGCTCCTCTGTAGGATCAGCAAAATCACGGATTGCTACTCGATATCCTACACTATATAGTCGGCTATGTGGTTTGAATTGCTCAATCCGACAAGTATCATCTGTACAAACCCCCTCTCTTTTTAAGCGGTCGAAACGCCATTGCGCTTGGGTTTCGGTAGCATACCACAAATTACCACTTCTTTCAGGTATCCATACATAAGCTCCATCCTCTGTAGGTGTAGGTGTACCACTACCTGTGTCATCATCATCATCCGCTTCTGGATCTTGTCCAACGATTGTTTTGAAACTAGCTACTGGATCTATTGGTGTACTAGACAAACTATCATTACTAGATTTAGCCGCAGGCTTAATTAAATCAATACCTTGCAAAATACTAGCTGCATTTGCCGCACCAGCTCCTCCCTTAAATAGGGCAATCAATTTCTCTAAAAAGTGTTGTAACTTCTCTACCAAAGTGGCATCTAAAATTACCTGTCCATTATCCTCATATCCTTCGGGATAAATGAAACGCTCGTTTGTGTCTATACTCATGGGGATTTAAGAATTTTAATCAAAGGTTAGAATATACCAATGATTGAGACTAAGAAGCTTAGAAAAAGTAACAATAATTTCTTTAAATTAATAGCCTACAAGATATGTTATTATAGATACTAATACTTACTTATACCTTGTTTCAAGACTTATGCAAAAACCATTTCAAATGATTCACAAACCAATAACATCTCTTCATTGGGCTTTAAACCATAATTGGCCAACTGTCTTTCAAAAAATGCCCAATGTCCTTTGCGCCAATATTCCAAAGAAAGATCACCTTCTCCCTCTTTTTTTGCCCATTCCTCATCAATTGTATTAAATTTGCGAATATCGACTTGTTTGGTTTCTACAACAGCGACTGGATTCTCAGCCCAATCAGTCACAATAAATAAATCACCCACTTGTGGAAGTGGCTCTTGATCTACTTTATAATCAATCAAAGCCCCACAAGTACCTGTTTTAATACCCTTTTTGACCAATAAAGCACATTCATTGGCATCTTTTTCATTATCACAAAAATAAAAGTGTGGTGGTCGGCTATAACCTTCATATTCCTTATTTTGCTGTGTAAAAGCTGCCCAAAATTGTTCAATTGCCTCATTCGCAGGAATTATTTTTTCCAAAAATTCTATGCGATTATTAAAAGGGTCCCAAAAATCAAATCGCTC
>JAHDFT010000352.1:0-2838 GCA_020628015.1 Bacteroidota bacterium | reverse complement strand
ATTTTTTTTTACCATAACCATTGTTTAAACATCGTTATCCACTTTAAAATAAAAAAAATCATGAAATATCAATTTCCAATACTGCTTTTTTTTCTGCTCTTAATCAGTCCAGCTCTTTTTGCTGATCTAGGAGATGATTTGAAAAAAGTTAGCGATAATGCTTCCATTAAGTTGGGAGGAGATACCTTAATTCAAGACAAGGAACCTATTGAAATAAGAGCTTATTTTAGCTATTCTAAGGCCATTAGCTGGAACTTGGCAGACACCCTTTATTTAGAAGAACACCTAGCTTTTGATGTACAAGACACAACGGAAGTGAAACTCAATATTACAAACGGAAAACAAACAATAGACTCTACTATTACACTTTTTGGTCCTCAAGATATAGCACTAGGAGCTTTTCTTGGCCAAACCAATCGACCCATAAAAGATCAATCCTTCAATAGCTGGAAAGTTACCCTAGAAGGCTTGAATGATGTGAAATACGATATGGTTTGGTACTCGGCCATTACCAACGATTCTTTATTTTTTAAACGTGACTCTACACGCACGCAAAAACTATCGGAAATGCCAGTACGTATCGAAACGTTTTCTCCAGAGGTGGAACTCATAAAAATGGAGACAAACAAAGGCAATATGCTGATTTGGCTTTATGATGCTACGCCAAAGCATAAAGCCAATTTCATGAAACTGACAAAAGAAGGGTTCTACAATGGACTTATCTTTCATCGAGTAATCAAAAACTTTATGATTCAAGGAGGGGATCCTGACGGCAATGGTCGTGGCGGTCCAGGCTATAAAACAGATGCTGAGATTCTGCCTGAACTGAGTCATGACTTTGGAGCCCTTGCCGCAGCTCGTCAGAGTGATTTTATTAATCCACAACGTCAATCAAGTGGTTCTCAATTTTATATTGTAGAGAATCCAAATGGCACACCACACCTAGATGGCAACTATACCGTTTTTGGTTATGTTATTGATGGTCGAGAAACCATTACCGCCATCGGTGCTGTCGAAACTGCCCCTGGTGATAAACCTTTACAAGATGTCATTATGCAGAAAGTAGAAGTGGTTAAAATGACTAAGCGAGATGTGGAAGAAAAGTATGAATATGTGATTAAATAACAATACAGGCTATTCAACTAGTCATCAAAATAAAAGCGTCAGTCAATAATATTATTTATTGGCTGACTTTTTTAATGGCTATACACCAAAAAAGCCGCCGCAAGGGGGATGCAACGGCTTCACACAAACGGACTCAAATAGAAGCTCTACTCAAATCACGGGTCAATAATTGGGGGATAAATTTTAATTAAGACAAGGGAATGTAAAGGGTTTCTTTACAAAATAGAACACCTATTTGATAAGCATCAATAGCTTATATGCCCATCATAATGAAGTATTCTTAGTCTGGAAATTTAACAATAACATTCAAAAAACCATTAACCTTTTCTATATGTAAATGTTTCTTTTTCTGCTATCAAACAATCAATCATTCATATAGAATAATTCATCTAAAAAATACGTCTCTCTATAAATGAAGGCTTGCCTTGGGGAGTGGTAGGAGGGGGATCTACTATCCAATTGTTTTGAGTGGACTACTTTCTCATTAGCACTTGTATCTTCTGACAGTCTGGTTCTATGGTTATTATCGAACGACCAATCAATATCTGGGGTTGAAGGGGCTAAATCAGCAAACGAAGAGGTTCCCCAAACTGCATTTTTCATATCAATCAATTTTTATAAGATTGAAAACACTTTTTGGTAGTCCACTTAAACAATTGTATGTTGCACTGAAATCAACTATACATTATTCAATAACAAACACTAAATTTATATAATGTATAACTTGTTTCATTCTACTCTGCGTTTAGTAGAGACGATTCTACTAAAACTAAATCATTCATCAAAAATGTCAACAATTAGCAAACTGGAAATAATTATTTGGATAGTTAATCTTACGGGAAGGTTTCCAAGGATGTTTCATTTATTTTTTCATTATCTTCTATTTGACATTTATTTGACAATAAAGAATAAACCTTTGATTTTTAATAACTTATAAAAAATACCAATACTAAAATTCATACCATACATAAACAAGTATCTGACTGCGTGTTTACATTGTTAATAGCATTAAACCAACCTGAATACAACCAATAACAAATCCTAATACCGCCCCTACAATTTCTATAAAACGAAATTCTTTTTCTAAAATCATTTGTACAATACGCTCTAATTTGTCAGAAGAAAACTGTTCTACTTTTTCCATTACCATTGTCTCTATATCCAATGTACTTTCCAAATTTTTAATATAACTTTCTATCGCTTCTGGTAAAATCTGTTCAATTTCTTCCATTGCCTGCCCTGAAAATTTCTCTTTGACCGCATCTCCTACAAAAACAGCTAATAAAGGATAATGTACTGGAAATTTGTGATCGAGGTAATCATTCAATCTTTTTCGTACTAATTCCAGAACTGATTGCAAATTTTCAGGATTTGTAAATTTACTTTCTATATCTTTGAAGGAAACTAATTCTCTGGCTACCAAATTACCCAGTTTTTTAGCCAGTACCTTTTGTCGCTTGGGAAAAATACCTTGTATTTCAAAAAATAGTACTTTAATTGGTTCTTTTGGATGAAATAACATTTTTACGGCAAGGAAATTGGTGAACCAACCAATAAGTGCGGCAATAAAAGGGAGGATATATATCATTCATTTATTATTTTAAGTATGGAGCGAAAATAAGACGTAAAAATACAGTACTTTATTTTTTCACCATTACTTATACAATGATTTTACCAAAAAAAATGTTCACAATAAACAATGGATCAATCTAA
>JAHDFT010000351.1 GCA_020628015.1 Bacteroidota bacterium | reverse complement strand
ACCAGCGAGAACTATTAGAAGATTGTCAACCCAATCCGCTTAATGGATCTACCATTATCCATTATCACCTCCCACCCACCACCAAAATAGCTAAACTAACCCTTACGAATACTAATGGTCAAGTCCTTCAATCTTACCCACTTACAACAGGGATAGCTAAAGGTCAGTTGACTGTTGATGCACAAGCTTTGCAATTGAGTACTGGTACTTACTTCTATAGTTTGTGGTTGGATGGCGTACAGAAAGCTACTAGACAAATGGTTTTGGTGGAGTGATTGAAGTAAATTAAGTAACAGTCAAAAAATAATTTCTTCATTTTGATGGATAAATTTACCCCTATACTGCATTAAAAAGCCTCGCCAAGGCACGGCATTGCCTACTTTTTTGCCTTGTCTAGGGGCAAATTTCCCTAATCAAAATCGGGAACTTATTTTTCACTCGTTACTAAATAGTGGCATCACTAAATAAAATGTTTTTATTAATATGCTCATCACAACAATGTGATGAGCATATTTTTTTATAAATCTAGCATTGTTATATACATGGATATTATTCGTAAATGAAATTGAAAAAACAAGTCGTCGTGTTTTAAATTGTTGTTTATTAGGCTTTTATGTGTTTTGTATTTTGGTTATTTTTTTATAAATCCTGAAATAAGAGCCTTTAATTTTCTAAAAAATAAAAATTTTGTCCTTTAAATAGATAGGTACATTACGTATATTTGTAAATAGATAATATACTTACAATAAGAACTTATTTAATCATTTTCCATAAAATTTATGCTCATCCTTCCTATAGTAGTTCAGAATATAGCTAAAGACTAAAGCCTCTGCGTTTAACTAATTATGTATTTATAATCAGATGATTTTAGAGTTTGAATACAGGTTTACTTGGCTTGTAACAATAAAATAATATAAATGCTTCATGCAATTATAAATGGCAATCCTATTTTTTCATTATAAAAATCCAAAACTTATGGGTTCAACTATTTTCTCTAAATTAATCGTATTGGCGACTGTATTATGCAGTATGCTCTTTGTTTCTGAATTGACTTATGCTCAAACTGGTAATACCAAAACAGGTGTTGGTGCAGGTGTAAGTATTACAACAGGTGATTATAATGTGTTTACAGGCCATCAAGCAGGGAATAAGACAAATACAGGTTCTCGGAATTCCATGCATGGTTATCGAGCTGGTTTTAATAATAAAGGTGGCTCAGAAAATACTTTTATTGGCTTCCAAACTGGTTATTATAATATTGATGGTGGTTATAATGTCTTTACAGGCTATCGAGCTGGTTTTAAAAATACATCAGGTAATAATAATGTTCTTTTAGGTAAAGAAAGTGGCTATAATAATTTAAGCGGGAATAATAATATTTTTCTTGGAGATCAAGCAGGTTATTCGAATACTAATGGTGGCTATAATATCTTTATGGGTAAAGAAGCTGGTTATAGTAATATTGGGGGGCATGGTAATATTTTTCTTGGAGATAAATCTGGTTATTCTGTCGTATCAGGTGAAGGCAATTTTTTTGCAGGTGGTGAAAGTGGCTATCATACAACGACGGGTTACAATAATGTTTTTTTAGGACTAGGAGCAGGATATGATAATATAAGTGGTTCCACAAACATTTTTATAGGTGAAGAGGCTGGAGGAAGTAATAATTCAGGTGAATCAAATGTGGCTTTAGGAACATATGCAGGAAACCAAAATGAAATAGGAAATTATAATATCTCTATTGGATATGGTTCTGGAACTTTTGGTGGTGACAATGATAATGAAAATATCAATATTGGTTTTGAGGCTGGAGGCTCAGGTGATAGAAATGCAATAATAGGTTTCGAAGCAGGGAGAAGTACTATCGGAGATGATAATGCTTGTTTTGGGGCATGGGCAGGAATTGGTAGTGTGGCTAATGGAAGTGTTTTTATTGGTAAAGAAGGAGGAGCATATACTAATTCAAGTGGAAGTGTTTTTATTGGTACAAAAGCAGGGGAATACGAAAATAATGACCACCGTCTACACATCGCTAATAATGAAGCCAGTTATGGTACACTTATTTATGGAGAATTTGATGACAGACAAGTAGGAATCAACACCACCAATGTGCCTGATGGCTATACACTTGCGGTAAAAGGAAAATTAATTACCGAAGAAGTAAGAGTGCGTTTATATGCCAACTGGCCAGATTATGTATTTGAAGAAGATTATGCCTTACCAAGCCTAGAAACCATCGCCAACCACATCGACGAAAAAGGACATTTACCAGGTATTCCATCTGCTAAAGAAGTGGCAGAAGATGGCTTTGAATTAGGAGAAATGTCGGCAAAACTACTAGAAAAAGTAGAGGAATTGACTCTTCATATGATTGAATTAAAGCAAGAGACGGATTTATTGAAGCAGGAAAATGCTGCTTTGAAGGCAGAAAGTAAGCAATTGAAGGAGAGAGTGAAAACATTAGAGCAATAGTATAATATTGATTAGACGAAACTACTATTGTATCAAACATTCTGCTTACTCTTTGCGATTGGATAAATCGTATAGGTGGAAATGACTATTGCAGTTCCTGCATTACAAACCACCTTTAGAGCAAGCATCATTTATTTGCTCACGCTTAAAATAATCATCATGAGAATATATATTATGCTGATATTATTGATGGGCTTTTCCCTTCAATTATCAGCACAAGAATATTATTATTACTATAAAGGAGGGAAGGTAACTTTAAAATTAAATAAGGATTATCTTTTTATATCAGCTCCTAAACAAAATACAGTAGATAATGCACGCATCAATGCGGCTATTGATCCCAATCATGCCACAAGTCAACAAGACAAGACAAGTCAGACTTTGTTGAAACCTACAAATTTTAAGGAAAAAAATCCTGTGCGATTTTGGAAAGAGGTCAAACTAAGCAAACGCCATTCTCGAAGTGCTTATTTAACACAAATAGAAGCGACGAGAGCAGCCAATACTGATTTAATTGTTGCTCCTTACTTTAAAATGAATGATATAGAGAAAATTGGCTTGACAAATTTATTCTATGTAAAATTAAAACAGGCAGATGACCTAGACTTATTAATGAAGGAAATTAATAGATATGGGCTAGAGTTGGTGGGGTATAATAAGTTTATGCCTTTGTGGTATACCATAAGTGTGACTCCAAAATCACCAAATGCACTAGAAATGGCCAATTTATTTTATGAAACAGGCTTGTTTCAATATGCAGAACCAGATTTAATGGTGGATCAATTATTACAAGATGCTCAAGGAGCGAATGGAGTTGAATTGGTGCCTAATGATCCTAATTATGGAAATCAATGGTGTTTAAAAAATACTGGACAATCTGGTGGGATTGCTGGTATTGATATTAATGTAGAAGCTGCTTGGGATATTGCTCTGGGTGATAATATTAATGTTGCTGTAGTAGACCAAGGGTTTGAAATGGATCATCCTGATTTAGATGATAATACAGTAGGTGTAGGTTATGATACACAAACAGGTACAAGTCCTTCTGTTGTTTGGGGAAGTCATGGAACACCATGTGCAGGGATTATTGGTGCAGAAGGGAATAATAGTGAAGGGGTTATTGGTGTTGCCCCAAATGCTGGATTGATTTCTATTAGTCAACCATTTGGAGGAACAAATAGTACACAAGAATTAGCTGATGGTATTAGTTGGGCTTGGGATGATGGAGGTGCAGATGTAATTAGCAATTCGTGGGGAGGGGGATCACCTTCTAATTTTATAGATGATGCCATAGATGATGCGCTTACTTATGGACGTGGAGGTTTGGGAGCTATTGTTGTTTTTTCAAGTGGGAATAATAATATAAATGGAGCTGCCTATCCTGCTAATTCAAACCCTCTAATATTATGCGTTGGTGCGAATGATAGGTGTGGGGTAAGATCTGGTAGGATTGATATTGTACCTGACTCTTGTGATCCTTGGTGTACTAATTGTAAACGTGGAAGTAATTATGGAAATCCTTTGGATGTTGTCGCAGGGGGAACCAGTATCACTACATCTGCTATAGGTCATGGTTATACTAATGGTTTTGGAGGTACATCGTCAGCTTGCCCATATGTTGCAGGTGTTGCTGCATTGGTGTTGAGTGTTAATCCAGGTCTTGGAGTAGAAGATGTAAGTAATATCATTGAACAATCGGCTCAGAAAATCAGAACCGATTTATATACCTATTCAACAACTGCTGTTCGTCCAAATGGTATTTGGAATAATGAGATGGGGTATGGCTTAGTAGATGCTTATGAAGCAGTACTATTAGCCCAACAATGTCCTAGCAATTTGAATGTGACGCAAAATTATAATAATGGTGATTTTGCTGATCTTGATGTTATTAATCAGATTACTAGTACCTCTAATATTCAAAATGGAGCTGATGTCACCTTTGATGCAGGTTATGAAGTTGTCTTATTACCTAATTTCAATGCTTATGCAGGATGCGATTTCTTAGCAGTCATTGATGGTTGTCTAGGAAGCCAGAAAACAGGAGAAGAAGCACCCAGAATTGTACTACAAGAACAAAACTTAGAAGCAATCACGGAACTGAAATGTTATCCCAACCCTTTTAGTGAATCAACAACCTTATCTTATACGCTTGCCAACGATCAAAATATTAGCTTGAGCATCTTCAATCCTAATGGACAGGAGGTAGTACGCTTGCTAGAAAATGTAACACAAATAGCTGGTAGCCACGAAGTAACTTTCGATGGCAACCATTTACCTAAAGGACTTTATTTCTACCGCTTTATAGATGGAGGAGGTAATGTCTTGACAGGTAAAATGAGTAAGTTTTAGAAAAAAATAATTACTCGTTAAGGAACAAGTAAAATTATTTTTTACTGTTCCTAAGTTTTAAAAAAATTTCGGTTAACCACTTAGGTCAGTCCTCTTCAATGAGGACTGACCCTTTTAAATTTTTATAAAAATGACTTTTGATATAATAAGAAATTTTAATTTTAAAGCCCATTTTTTATTTTTTGCCCTAGCTATTTTGACCTTAAATACAAATGCCCAAGACCTGACTCCAACTATAGAGGTCAGTACTGAACCAGATAATAATGGAGATTATGGTTTGTGCATTGGAAATGATAGCTTTAGAGGAAATATTCGTTATGCCTATCATGAAGGAGATAGCAACCCCAATGATTCGCCTTATTATTATTTAGCCCTTAAAGGAAAAGAAGGGGCAGCAACGGAAGGACTTTTTTTAACCACAGACGGCATTACCATTATCGGTACAGCCGATCCTTGCTACAAAGGCTATGAAGACAGCTACCGCATGTTTGTAGAAGGAAATTTATTTGTCGAAGAAAGTGCCGCCAAAACAGATGGGAGTGCATTTTGGACCGTAGTATCTGATCCCAATCTCAGAACTAGAAATTTGAGAACCATATCCAAAGCCGCTACTACTTTTAAGCAATTGAAAGTATATGAATATGAGGCATCAGCGACTCAAAAGGCACGGTATGGTATTATGCCACAAGAGTTACAACAATTGCTACCTCAAAGTGTTGCACCGCTCAATAATAAAAAGGAGGCACCATTAGCTTATAATCTCAATGATGTTTTTTTCCTACACATACAAACAACACAAGAATTAGCAGAATCTTTAGAAACAGCAGAAGCAGAAAGAGCCACACTAAAAGCAGAAAATGATTTACTAAAAGAAGAATTACAAACCTTAAAATCACAGTTTGCACAAATCAACCAAGCTTTGGAAGCTCATGGGATGGGTGTAAAGTCAACTGATGCAGAGGAACAAGCTATTCAAGTAAAAACAGCTAATAAAAAGGATGTAAACCTGACACCTAATAATTCGGTCAATTATCAGCGAGAACTACTACAAGATTGTCAACCCAATCCGCTTAACCAATCGACTTTGATTCCTTATGAAATCCCTCCAAACACGAAAACGGCGAAACTAACCATCACCAACAGCAATGGTCAACTAATCCAAACTTACCCATTGACGGGAGAAGGAGAGGGGCAATTGATTATTAATGCCCAAACCTT
>JAHDFT010000350.1:4387-6041 GCA_020628015.1 Bacteroidota bacterium | reverse complement strand
ACACCCTAGACGAACCCCCTGGCTGGTCTAACTACAAAGTCGAGTCTGAAAATAAACAGTATTTCGCTTGGGTAAAAAGTGTAGAAAAGGAGGGCATCAACGATCCTGCGGAGGCTGAATGGTATATTGAAGTTTTTCAAAAGGAAGAGCCACCCTGTGATTCTACATTGATTTGGACAGCGAAATATGAACATGATGGTTATTATGATGGTATTTTATCCAATGATGGGCAGTATTTTGTGTATGTTGGTTATTGGTTTTATGCGGATTATAATGTGGTGGCGATTTATAAGGAAGGGGAGTTTATTGCTGGGATTAAGGGGGAAGCATTTTGTATTCCCGAATCTAAAATTGTTGAGACAGAATCACATGCGCTTTGGTTGAGGGAGTATGTTTATCCGCATTATAATTATGTGAAAAAAGGAGAAAAACAGTATTTGCAAATTTTTACGATTGATGGAGGGGAGTATTGGGTTGATTGTGATGATGGGGAATTGGAAAATAGGCAATAAAAAAAGCCTCAACAACTGAAACCAATCAGCTATTAAGGCTTTATTTTATTTAAAAGTGACCTCGACAGGATTCGAACCTGTGACCTACTGATTAGAAGTCAGTTGCTCTATCCAGCTGAGCTACGAGGCCAGTTTTTAGTCGATGATAAAATTAATAATTTTTTATTGTTTTTATCATATGAGATCGCAAAGTTAATACTTTTGTAAGAACTACAAAACTATTTTGGTCGGAAAAGTTCCTTTTTGGAAAAAATTAATGCATTAATTGAAATAAAATATACTCTAGGGATTCGAATCCTGTCGAGGTCATTACATGCAAATGAGCTGTATGCCTAGAAAATACTAGGCATACAGCTCATCTTTTCAACAAATCTATATTAATCCACATTCCAATCAATAGCTTCTTGTCCTTGTTCTTGTAAATAGGTATTTGCTTGGGAGAAATTTTTATTCCCTAAAAACTTATCGCCTGCTAATGGGGAAGGATGTACTGCTGTCAAGACCAAATGCTTGCTCTCGTCAATTAAACCACGCTTACCTTTGGCAAAATTCCCCCACAACATAAACACAATCCCCGATTTTCTATCCGATAACTGCTTAATCACCCCATCCGTAAATTTCTGCCAGCCAATTTTACGGTGAGAACCTGCTTTTTTGTGTTCTACGGTCAACATCGCATTGAGCAATAAAACGCCTTGACCTGCCCATTTACTCAAATCTCCATGCTTGGGAATTGGAACATTCACATCAGCCAATAATTCCTTATAAATATTAGCCAAAGAACGAGGTTTTCTAACTGTTCTAGGTACAGAAAAAGATAAACCCATTGCTTGACCTGGTCCATGATAAGGGTCTTGACCTAAGATGACAACTTTTACCTTGTCAAAAGGGGTTAAATTAAAAGCATTGAAAATGAGTGGGCCAGGTGGATAAATTTCCTTCCCTGCTTCTTTTTCTGCTAATAAAAATTTCTTGATTTCTATAAAATAAGGTTGTTTGAATTCCTCTTCTAAAACAGCTAACCAACTAGCCTCTAGCTTTGGATTGATTGATACAGACATGTTTTCGTTTTTTGATCGTATAGAATGCTTAATTCAGTATTATTTAGCTAACAAATCATCATTAGCTATTTTCTATATTTA
>JAHDFT010000350.1:0-4287 GCA_020628015.1 Bacteroidota bacterium | reverse complement strand
ACAAAGACTTTATTAGCTGAAATAAATACATGCTCTTGTAATTCATTACTCCCAATCACATTGTCGGTCAATAAAGACATACTAGAACTGGCAGGAGCTAATTTCTTAGTTGTTTTTTGCCCACTAGGTGAGATGTAATAAGTCGTTCCACCTGCTGTTTGTGCTACTATTGTTGGCACTCCTTTCCTCAAATCTACCTCTGGTGGACTGACTATTTTACTACCTAAAGGTATTTTTTTCAACATTTTTCCCTTCTCATCCAACATATAAATATTTCCATTGACATTAGAGACAATAATATAATGCTGACTGGAATACTGAAAATGCAACACAGGAAAATAAGACAAGGACAACCATTTTCGAGGTCGCCAACCTTCCATTGGAATCCCACTATATTCATATCCGTAAACACTATTATTCCCACAAGGAATAAAGGTGTAAAAATTATTTCGATCTTTCAAATCAACAATGCTCAAACCTGTATTGGCAGATGCACTCAAACGAATCGGATAACCATATACATCCTTGCCTTCTCGATTGAGTAAATAAATTTTATTGGCTGTATTGAAAAGATATTGCAATTTGCCATTATTGTGAAAATCTACTTGGTGAATGGCTCCTAAAATGGGCTTATCAAACTTTCGCTCCCAAAGTATTTTGCCATTTTTAGATAATAAATATAGGATATTGCTTTTATCTTGAATAATGATTTCTTTTTCTCCTGTGAGGTGATTTTTAACCACCCTAGGAGCCATCGCTGCCTCATCTCCTAAAGAAGTACTCCATAATAAAGTCGTTTCTTCCTTATCTTTTCGTTTAAAACCCAAAGCACCTGTCAACTCTACCCCACTCCATCCACTTTTTTTGAATTGTAAGCCTAGTGGACTCACCATTTTATAATAATCATATTTCAATCGCAAACTATTCGCAAAGCTATGGGAAGCATTGGACATCAAAAGCTGCTTCAAAAAGTTGGTTTGCACATAAAGAGAAAGATTACTCTCCTTGTCAATACTTCCTAAAAAATCATTAAAATCTCTTTCTTTACTTAGGGTTAAGCCTTTATCATATTTTTCTAAAAATACTTGTAAAAAACGTTGAGCTGGACTAAATACGACAAAACTATCTACAAAAGTATAGTAGGCATTGGCATAAATAGTGCCTACTTGCGCCCCCATTAAATGCCCCACAACACCTTCTGCATTAATGTTTTTGAGTGCGTAATTCTTAAAACTGGCATCTGCTAAATTGGGACCTTGTTCGGCTACTAGTTTCTCCAAATCTTCAATTGCTTTTTCCTTATCCTTGACCCCCATCACCAAAAAACTTTCCTCATCAAAAGTGCCTCCACCTGGTTCGGTAAATCCATAAGCCCATTCATTAGCCGCCCAACCTTGAACGTATTTTTGAAAAGTTGAATAATAGCTCCCTCCTAGTTTTCGTCCAAATGTAGGTAAATCCGCTACCTTACCATGCATGACTACTGCGGTATTTTGGGGTAAAATGTGCGGAATATTTAAATCTGTGCCTCCATTCTGATTTAATAATTTAGGATAAATCAAATCAGAACGTTGAAAAAAGACATTTCCATCTAAGGCCAAGTGGGTCTTTTTAAAGTTAATATCAAATTGCATCCATTCTAATAAAGCAGCAATCTTACTCACCCAACTACCATTGGGTTCTTTAGAAAATAAAGAGGATAAAAGCTTGAATTTCCTAAAATTAAGGTATAAAGTAGCATCGTATTTTTCTTCTTTCTTTTGATGCTTCCACCAAAAATCATTACTTCCCTTACTATAATCAATGACTGCATCATCTACCAATTGCGGCTCCAAACTTGCCATCACCATTTCTCCAGCATTAGCAATTGCTAGGCGTTCTGAACGATCTTTGAAACGGATTTCGTAGATATTGACATTTCTTAATACTCGGCTAGACACATCAATTCCATTGAACTTTAGCCGACGAGTGATCTGAGCTAGATTTTCGACTAAGGTATTTTTATGAAAAGCTAATAAAACGTGATAATCATCATGGCTGGTTACATGTAGGGAAGACAATACCCTTTTCCGACCTGCGGCTGGTGGCCGCCAGAACATCGAATCCAGTAACTGACTGGTTTGGTCTACCTTATTAAACCAGTCAAATTGCTTCAACTCCGTCCAATAGTTTTTCTCTGCTACTGTTTCCCTAAGCGAATCCATATTGGCCACATCTACAAATGCTACTGCATCATCTGGTACAGCTTTAAAATATAAATGCGGTGTATAAAACCAATTCCAATAAACGTATAGTGAAGCCAAAGCAATTCCTAGCAAAATAATTATAATCCATATAAGTCGCCTCATAAATAGAAAGCTTAAACGTCTTAGCAATGTAAAATATTAGGTATGGATTAATTAAGTAACAGTCAAAAAATAATTTCCTCATTTCATCCAAACTTATTTTCAAATGTTACTTAAGCTATCCCCTTTACAGACTACATTCTCACTAAAAAGATACAAAGTTCTATTTTTTATCGGCAATAACAATTAAAAATAAGAAATAATATCTATAAGCAACTTGAAAATAAATCATTCCTTTTCGTGATTTAGTAGATAAGCATAAACTATCACACACTAAACAACCGACCTAATATTAATTAATTATTAACAAAGTTTGTTTTATTTATTAAATAATTGTTAACTTTGCAGGAAACAACCTGATAGTCAGTAATTTATTAGGCTGTAAAAAAATAGAAACAGTGGTTGCAATTCCACTATATTGTTCTTTCGTTTTAAAATTGAAGTATAATGAATTTATTTCACCATACTAAAAACAATCGCTTATGTAAATTAAGCCTCCAATTCCTATTATTTTTGTTTGTTATAATCACTTATACCCATACAAATACGCTTGCTCAATCAACGCATGATGGACGTTCTTGGACAGGCTATAATATTTCTCAAAAAATCAATGATCAATTTTCGATCACTTTTACTCAACAAATACGTACCAAAAAGAACTTTAGTGAATTTGGCTCTTTTCTAACCAATATAGGTCTACATTACAAGCCAATTAAGTCCTTCAAAATTGGTCTGAATTATCGTGCAAGTATCAAGGATGGAAATGATTTAGTCAATCGTATTCATACTGACTTTACTTTCTCAAAAGCTTTATCTAACCGATTTTCTTTTAGTCATCGTCTACGTTATCAGTGGGAAAAAAGTATATTAGGTGAATATGCTCATCTTATTCGTCCTAAATTAACCCTACTATACAAACCTGAAAAGGGAAAAATTCATCCTTTCACAGCTACAGAAGTCAATTACCACCTCAAAGAAACGAATAGCGAAACAAGTGCATTTAAACGCTATCGAGTTTATGGAGGGGTGAATTGGGCATTAAGCAAACAACATCATTTAAAATTATTCTATATATACCAAAAGTACATTAATGTGAGCAAACCAAAAACACACCACATTATAGCTGCTTTATTAACTGTAAAACTGTAAACCTTATATAACATCTTATAAGATGATCCAATAAATTTAGCCATTTCAAGATGACTCTTGAAATGGCTTTGTTATTTTAATAATATCCCTCACCTATCAAAGACATTGCGTTATTTTGTTACCATTACTTCCTATTATATATATTTTTCTCATGGAAAATGCTTAATTTTGCACCCTTATTTTTTACTATTCTTCACTTAAATTGTTAAGAATAATGCAAAAAAAAATGCTGCTGACTGGTGCAATACTAGGTGCTTTAGCTGTAATTATAGGAGCTTTTGGCGCACATGGTGTTAAGCCACACCTTTCTCCTACACAATACAGTGCTTATCAGACAGGTTCTCAATACCACTTTTACCATACACTTATTATTGTAATAAATGCAGTAGCATTCCCTTATTTAAAACCAAAATTTTCGATATTTGCATTTTATTTTTTCACCTTTGGTATTTTATGTTTTTCTGGTTCACTTTACCTACTGTCTACCAGAGATTTACTAGGCATTTCCAGTTGGTCCTGGTTAGGACCAATTACCCCAATTGGAGGCATCTGTTTTATCTTAGGATGGCTGTTTTTGGGTATTGCCGCCATTAAATATCACCCCAATACCCATGATTAGTTAGTACCAAAGCTACACCTTGTATATATTTACAAACTCAATAACGAGTGAAAAATAAGTTCCCGATTTTGATTAGAGAAATTTAGCACTAGACGAGGCAAAAAACGTAGGCAATGAGGGCATTAGCGAGGCTTTTTTAACGAAGTATAGGGTTAAATTTATCCATCAAAATGA
>JAHDFT010000349.1:4499-6042 GCA_020628015.1 Bacteroidota bacterium | reverse complement strand
AGGAAAAGAAGATGAAGGAAGAAGTGAACAAGGGAAACATAAATGATGTGTAGTCAAATTTATGTTTTACATAACATCAATTACTCATTCACGAACACAAAAATAGGATAACTGTTGCAATTTACGTTGTAAGGAGTCTGACAAAAACGGGATTGGCTATCAGATCGGTCAAGGAAATGACTTATCAAAGCCCTATCTATCAACTAAGTAACAGTAAAAAAATAATTTCCTCATTTTGATGGATAAATTTATCCCTATACTTCGTTAAAAAGCCTCGCCAATGCCCTGCATTGCCTGCGTTTTTTGCCTCGTCTAGGGATAAATTTCCCTAATCAAAATCGGGAACTTATTTTTCACTTGTTACTAAAACCGTTTATTTTGCTATCTTGCGCCTTACTAGAACTAGCTCAATGATCCTCTATTTAAGTCTAAGCATTCTATTAAGCATTTTCTATGCCATATTGATTACCGCTTATACACTTGGTTGGCATCTTTTACCCTATTGGAAAAAAACAAACCAATCTCCACAAACAAGTGTAGCAGTAATTATTCCAGCAAGAAATGAGGCGGCATTTATTGAAAATTGCTTAATGGCTATTGTACATCAAAATTATCCAAAGGAACTGCTTGAAATTATTGTTATAGACGATCATTCTACAGATGAAACGGCTGAAATTGTTGGTCATTTACAACAAAAATACCCTCAAATCCACCTGATTCGACTTGCAGAAGTTTTACCAGAAAATGCAGCACTTACCGCTTATAAGAAAAAAGCCATTGAAATCGCCATTCAACAAACACAACAAGAACTCATTATCACTACTGATGCAGATTGCTTAATGCTTAATAACTGGATTCCTACCTTAGTCAATTACTACGAAAATAATTCTTGTCAACTCCTTGCGGCTCCTGTTTGCTTTATGGGAGAAACCACTTTTTTCCAACGCTTTCAAACGCTTGATTTTTTTGGGATGATTATCTCGACAGGTGCTTCTATTCATTTCAAAGCGGCGAATATGTGTAATGGGGCTAATTTGGCTTATAGACGTGAAGCATTTTATGAAGTAGGGGGATTTAAAGGGATTGATGATATTCCTTCAGGAGATGATATGTTGTTAATGGCAAAAATTGCTCAAAAATACCCTGATCAAATTCACTTTGTCAAAAATCAAGCAGCTACGGTGTATACCTATCCACAGCCAAATGTCGCTGCTTTTACTGCTCAACGGCTTCGTTGGGCATCCAAGTCAACCAAATACGAAGACAAACGCATTACCTTCTTCTTAGGCAGCGTTTACCTCTTCAATCTAAGTGTTCCGATTACTTTGTTCCTTGCCTTTATTAATCCTGCTTTGTGGTGGCTTTTCGCCTTCCAATTTGGCTTAAAATGCTTAGTGGATTGGTTTTATCTAGGAACAGGTTGTCATTTTTTCAAAAGAAATGAATTATTATGGTTATTTTTACCATGTCAACCAGTACACATACTCTATATTATTGTTATTGGTGCGCTAGGTAATTTGGGGAAATATGAATGGAAGGGGCG
>JAHDFT010000349.1:0-4399 GCA_020628015.1 Bacteroidota bacterium | reverse complement strand
AAGTGATATGAAATAAAACATGAAAGAACAAGAAAAATACCTCTCTCCCAATAAACGGGCATTGAAGCGGCTGCTTAAAAATAAGCCAGCCGTTGGCGGATTGATTGTGATCTTTTTGGCGATTATGATTGCGATTCTGGGTTATCTCATTGTTCCAGACTCTACACCTGATGCCAATGATCAGATACTAGAAATTGCAACGGAACAACCTAGTTTTTCTAAGCAGATGTTGCTCAAACGGAAAAATCGGTCTGTTCAACAAAGAAATATCTTTGGTAAAATGTTGTTTGGACAGGACAATCCTTACCAAATGATTCCGATTAATAGCTACAAAATTGATGGAAAGTCGATTATTTGTGAGGTGTATGGGGGAACATCGGGGTCTACTTCAACAGATACAATTGCTTTGGCGGATGTCGTGCATCCTATTAAAGCAGGAACAAGTATTATAGATCAGGGGAATCAGGTGTCTTTAACCAATCTGGATGGCAAAACCATTGAGGTGAGTGTGGATGATTTAGTCAAAACGGTCAAAGACAAGCATTTGAAGCAAAAAACCTACTTTTTGGGTACAGATAAATATGGACGGGATAACCTCAGCCGACTGATTTTAGGCATTCGAGTTTCCTTATCTGTTGGCTTGATTGCTGTCGTTATTTCTTTATTGATTGGGATTACCATCGGTTCGATTGGTGGTTATTTTGGTGGTGTGGTTGATGATGTGGTGATGTGGTTGATTAATGTATTTTGGTCGATACCACTGCTTCTATTGGTATTCGCTTTGATCTTGGCTTTTGGGCGAGAATTCTGGCAGATTTTCCTAGCTGTCGGTTTGACTATGTGGGTGGAGCTTGCCCGTATTGTCAGAGGTCAAATATTGAGTCTTCGAGAAAAGGAGTTTGTAGAGGCTGCGGAGAGTTTAGGCTTTAGCAATTTTAGAACCATTGTACGACATATATTGCCTAATACTGTAGGCCCAGTTGTGGTGATTACTGCGGCTAATTTTGCCACCGCCATTATTATCGAAGCAGGATTGAGCTTCTTAGGTATTGGGGTACAGCCACCAACACCTTCTTGGGGAACGATGCTCAATGAATATTATAATTATGTAGGAACGAATAAAGCTTTCCTAGCCATTTTTCCTGGTTTGGCGATTAGTATACTGGTACTGGCTTTCAATTTGGTGGGTAATGGTTTACGAGATGCTATGGATGTAAAAACGAGAGCTTTATAAAATAACGCAACGCCCTTTAATCGTCGATCTTGAAAAATAAATCCGCTATTATACTGCTCTTCCTTGCCAATACTATTTCTGGTATTGCACAAGGTCTAAGCGTCATTGCCATTCCTTGGTATTTTACAGGCATTTTAGGCGAAACCTCCTTATTTGGTATTATTTACCTCACGACTACCTTTGTCTCCCTTTTTTGGAGTAGTTATACAGGTACACTAGTAGACCGTTTCAATAGAAAACACCTCTTTTTGGCAGAGACTTCTGTGGGGACTTTATTACTTTGTGGTGTTGCAGGAATTGGTTTTTTAAGTGGTGGTTTATCGGCTTTCTGGGTTGGAGCAGTTTTTCTCTTTACCTTCCTCATGTGGAATCTCCACTATCCTGCATTATATGCCTTTGCACAAGAAATTTCCGCTCCTGAAGATTATAGTCGTATTGCTTCTTATTTAGAAATATTAGGACAGTCCACTAATGCTTTGTCTGGTGCTGTGGGCGCACTTTTACTAAGTGGTTTGACGGCTGGTAATTATGATTTTCTAGGCTTTTCTTTTTATGTTCCTTTTAATATAGAATCATGGTCTATTGAGCAAGTTTTCCTAGTAGATGGATTGACCTATTTTATTTCTTTTTTACTGATTCTACCTATGCGTTATGTGGCTATTGCTAAACGAAAAAAAGAAGCGCATATCACTTGGTCAGAACGCTTCAAAATTGGTTTGACTTATCTCAAAAAGCATCCATTATTATTTATTTTTATCAATGCTTCCTATTTCATTTTTGTCACCACCATGCTCATCAATTTTATGTTGATGCCCAATTTTGTCAAGAATTACCTCGAAGCAGATGCCCATGTTTATGCATTGAGTGAATCGGCTTTTGCTTTTGGAGCTATTTTTTCTGCTTTTTTTATCAGTAAAGTATTCAATAAAGAACGCTTGATGAATGGAGCATTGCTCTTGATGTTAATTACCGCTACCTGCTTTTGTACCCTCATCTTTGATCGCCATCTATTGATTTTTTATTTGATTATGGTTTTCTTGGGTATTTCTAATTCTGGATCAAGGGTGATACGGGTAAGCTATATTTTTAACTATGTACCCAACCAAGTTATTGGAAGGGTACAAAGCATTTTTCACATTATTAATGTCTCCTTTCGCCTATTTTTTATCGGCTTATTTTCGCTGCCTTTCTTTGTCAATACACTTCCCGCTGCTTTTGGCATCTTTTTTATTTGTTGTTTGATTGCGGCAGGGGTAATTATGTGGTGTATCAAAAAACAATAATGGAAACACTATTTTTTATTCCGTTTTTTACTCCCCTTATTAGGTCGCTTCCTAAACCCATATCGCTCATCAAAACCATGTTGCTTCACCTTTTCTATATCAGATAATTTAGACTCATTCAATTCATTTGAGGTCAACACCCCACCAATAAACTGAGCAATATCCTGATAACAGGTGTAAGCATCTTTAGCCTTATAGAATTGGATTTGTTTGAGTTTAGGATTGACAATCACCTCTATTTCATGCTTTTTGACCAAGGGTTTTTCCTCTCTAAACGGTGTATAGGTATAATCATCTACTAGGGGTAAATAAAAGACAGGAGCTTTAAAATAGTGAAACCAATCGGTATAATCCTTTTCCAAAAGTTTACTATCAAAAACTCGTTCCCAAGTCTTTAAACTAGGGCTTTCCCTTTTCTCCTTTCCCTCATAATACTTATAATACCGCTCATAAAACTCCACACTACGATATTTTTGTTTAAGGCTTTCACAGTAATTAAATACACTTTGAGCATCATAAAACACCTCCATGCTTTTCGCCTCTCGATCTTCATACAATACAAACTTAACGCCCAAAATGATTTGCCCACAAAAACCAACCATTACCTTCCGACAGCCTATTCGATGTTTAGAACGATACAAACCATTTCCATCTAATACAATATTGCTTAATTCAAATAATCCATTCATTTCCTGAATAAAGGATTGATAATTGACAGGTTTTTCATAAACTTTGCTTTCCTGCACTCGACTGTATACTAAGGTCTTGTCCATTCCAAGAGCTTGTAAACCATCGTAGTAGTCTTTGTATTTAGAAATGATTCGCATTTTGGTTGATTTAGAAATAGTAATTATTGCATTAATTCATTTCTAAGTAGAAATGGTTCCTGACAGTAATATAATAGACTTTATTTACATCATAATACTTGGAACAATTTTATGGCAAAGTATTATCTACTGTAGAATCTGGTCTTTTAACAGCTAAAAGAAGATGACAAATAATTTTCAAAAAGTATTAATTTATAAATTTTTATTAAAAATAAATCATTTTGCTTTTTTATTTAGTTTTTTGATTCTATTTTTGCACTATTGATTTAGTCTCAAAAATAATTCTTCATGGATACAAATGAACAAATTCCTTATGATGTGCAATGGAAACAAGTAATTGTTGCCTATTTTGATGCTTTTGTAGCCTTTTTCCTGCCTAAATTGGCTAAAGACATGGACTATGATAAAGATCCTGTGTTTATGGACAAAGAATTGCACAAATTAGTAGCAGATAAAGTAGAGGGTAAACGAGAAGGTGACCAATTGGTCAAAGTCTTCTTAAAAAATGGTAAAGAACAATGGATTTTGGTTCATGTAGAGGTACAATCTTATCATGATAGTGATTTTGCTTTGCGTATGTATACGACTAATTATAGAGTGTGGGATAAGTATCAGGCTAATATCTTAGCTATAGCTATTTTTACCACTAAGTCTAAAATGATTAAAGCTTATAAGCGAGTATGTTATGACACAGAGGTGAGTTATAAGTACAAAAATTATTATATCAAAGATCAAAAAGGTCGAGAAGAGGAACTAGAAGCTTCTGATAATCCTTTTGCTTTGGTAGTATTGGCAAGTCTATATGCTCAACAAACAGATGGAAAAGATGCTAGTTCAAAAGACCAAAGATTGACTTTTAAGAAAAAATTAGTTAGATTACTAATAGAGAGAGGCTATAAAAAGAGAAGGATTAAAGAATTGTTTTTATTCATTCATATAATTCTTCGTTTACCCGAAGACTTAAATATAGAATTTATTACATACACTAAAAAAATAACAAAAATGAGTTCAAATTCAGTATATAATGAATCTGTTGTGCAGTTGTTGAATGCTAT
>JAHDFT010000348.1:4587-6048 GCA_020628015.1 Bacteroidota bacterium | reverse complement strand
GTATAGGGTTAAATTTATCAATTAAAATTGTAAAGTTATTTTTTGACTGTTCCTATAGTAGGTAGCAAAGCAATAAAAAGTATCCAGTTAATAGCTAGGCAAGGATTTTGTAACAAATAATACACAAAACTATTTTCCTACTATTTTTCATTAAAAAATCATTACATGCCCACTCGCGCCCGAATATATTGCTGCTGTGTGACAGAAGATGTCAACCATTATTGCTCAATTCGCAATGAATTAGATCAATCCCTAGCTGAACAGATTGAATGGCGTTTTGAAAGCGTCCCTTCATCTGATACAGAAGAAGTTTGGTTGCTCTTGCTCATCAGTCGTTCTTACCTCGAAAAATGTGCCGATGCGTTAACCTATCTGCCCAAATTGATCGAGCATTATGCTCATAAACGCAAAGTACGGATTTTCCCTATATTTTTAGAAAGCAATTTTCAGCAATACTTAGATTATCTCCTACATATTAAGATGTTGCCAGAACACTTTATTGCTCTACCTAACTCCATAAATAGACAAGAAGCTTACAAAGTTGTTACACAGCAATTGATTTTTGCCCTACAAAAACAACAAATTACTGCCTTAGATTGGTTAAATGATCATCAAGAAAATGAAGATTATGGTTTGGATTGGTTGCTAAAAGATTTTGTAGAGAAAGGAGATCAGGCAGAGATTAATGATCCCTTTTTTCCAGAATTAAGTGTAGAACATAAAGCTAGTTTTAGTACAGATGATACAGTAAAAAATATAGATGACAAAGAAGAAGAACCGATTGCAAGCGGTATAGATAGTGTTGTAGAGACACTTGATACAGCTATGGAAAAACCTGTAGAAAGTTTAGAAGAGAGTGGAGTAGAGGATAAAGATACATTATGGCAAACAGTAGTAGATAAACTGACCACACCACCGCCAACACAAGCGGATGAGGTAGATTGCTCTGTTTTTGCGCCTGCTTCCATTCCTAGAGGGGAAATGGCTTTGGTGCAAGTGTGGGCGCATTTACCCACCGAAAAAGATAGTGTAATTGAGGATGCAACTAGTTTTGATGAAGAAGCAAGCATACGAGGCTTTAGAAGTTTGCGAAAAGCTGTAGAAATTGGAGATGAATTGACTTTTCACTTTATCAATAGAAAAATTCCTGTCGAAGAGGCCATTCAAAGTATTATTTGGGAAGGGCAGTCAGATTATGTAGCTTTTGAATTGATGATCCCAAAGAATTATGCTTTAAAGGTGCTTTTGGCGAAGGTGAAAATCTTACATAATGGCTTACCTGCTGGACACATCCACCTTAAATTAAAGATTACCACACCAACATCAGAACCACAAGCAACAGATTTAGAACCAATAGGAACAGCAGTAAAATACCGTAAAGCTTTTGTTTCTTATGCTAAAGAAAATTTGGCTATGGTTAAAACCTGTCTGCAAATGCTCAAAAAGGATGAGATTGTGATT
>JAHDFT010000348.1:0-4487 GCA_020628015.1 Bacteroidota bacterium | reverse complement strand
CATTTTCTACCTCCTCCACCATTGCCCATTACCCGTGTGCTGATCCTAGCAGCAAATCCAGCCGAAAGCGGGCAATTGAGATTGGATAAGGAGTTGAAAACCATTCGGCAAGAGCTAAAGAGTGAAGCGAAATATAGGGATCGCTTTCAATTGGAGCGAAGGGTGGCCGTAACCACAAAGGATTTACACGATATTATAGTGAATTATCAACCAGATATTGTGCATTTTTGTGGGCATGGGGTGATTATAGATGCTACTACAAATAAAGCTGTGGTTGATGATGCCACAATAACTACTGGACGAGGAGCTGATTTAGCTGCCTTAATGACGAAGGTACATACAGAAGGTGGGATTGTGATTGAAGGAGAAAATGGAGCTTTGACGATTATTGATGAAACCGCTTTAGCAGAACTTTTTGCACTTGTACCTACGATTAAAGGAGTAATTTTGAATTGTTGTTATTCGCAAATACAGGCGGATAGTTTGTTGAAGCAGGTGCCTGTGGTCATTGGTGCGCCAAAAGCGATTCCAGATGAAAATGCCATTGTTTATTCCAGAGGTTTTTACAATGCTTTAGGCGAAGGAAAAGACCTTGAATATGCTCACCAAGCAGGAATGAATGCGATTGTATTGAATGGTTTGCAGGCTGGTGGAGGTCCTGTGTTTAATAAAGCTTAAAGTAAGGGCAGATCACATATCTGCCCACTACCTTTTTTCCTCAATCACATCAAAACCTCATTTCCTTCCTGCAATTTAAGAATCTCCGTCGTCCGATCTCGAACTTGGAGGCAAAGCTCCCCATCCTTAATCAAAGACTCCCCATAACTAGGAATCATTTCCTTTAGGCGATCCCTCCATTCCTTAGAAGCCATTGCTTCAGGGAAACAATGCTTTAGGACATCAAGCATAATGGATACAGACGTAGAAGCACCAGGAGAGGCACCGAGTAAAACGGCTAGAGATTTATCATCTGCTGTGACGATTTCGGTACCGAATTTCAAAATACCGCCTTCCTTTTTGTCTTTTTTAATGATTTGCACTCGTTGACCAGCAGTAATCAATTCCCAATCCTCAAATTTCGCCTCTGGATAATATTGCTCCAATAATTCAAAACGTTCTTCGGGACATTGGAGTACTTGCTCGATGAGGTATTTGGTAAGGTGGAGATTTTGTACACCAGCCGCCAACATTGGCCAAACATTATGCACCTCTATCGAAAAAGGCAGATCGAAATAAGAACCATTTTTGAGAAACTTAGTGGAAAAACCAGCATAAGGACCAAATAATAAAGATCGCTTTCCATCCAACATACGAGTATCCAAATGAGGAACAGACATTGGCGGAGAACCATGTGCCGCTTTACCATACACCTTCGCCTCATGCTGCCTAATCACCTCCTCATTATTACACTTCAAAAACTGCCCACTTACAGGGAAACCACCATAACCACGCCCCTCTGGAATATCCGATTTTTCCATCAAAGGCAAAGCACCGCCACCAGCACCAATAAACACAAAATCACTATAGACCGTCTTTTCCTCATTTGTCGTCAAATCCTCCATCTCAATTTGCCAACGCCCATCCGATAACTGCGTCAAATCCTCCACATGATGTCCAAGGTGAACGCTCACATTATCACAAGTTTCGAGATAAGCAATCATGCCTCTGGTGATCGCTCCAAAATTCACATCCGTCCCAATAGCCATCCGAGTCACCCCAATCCGTTCCTTCGGATCACGTCCTTGCATCATCAAAGGAATCCACTCGGCAACTTGAGCATGATCCTCACTATATTTCATATCCTTAAACATGGCATATTGTACCAATGCATCATATCGTTTTTGTAGAAAGGCAATATTTTTCTCCCCCCACACAAAACTCATATGATCAATATCATTAATGAAGGGACTTTGGGTGGGTAAATCACCACGCTCCTTCAAATAAGCCCAAAGCTGCTTCGATTCCTCAAAAGCCGAGCTAATTTTGAGTGCCTTAGAAATATCTACGCTACCATCTTCCCGTTCTGGTGTATAATTTAGCTCACAAAAGGCCGAATGCCCCGTACCAGCATTATTCCAAGCGTCGGAGCTTTCCGCCCCCACCTTGTCCAGTCGTTCATAAATAGAGATTCGAGCGTCTGGCAGGAGTTTTTTCAATAAAACGCCTAGTGTGGCACTCATAATGCCTGCGCCGATGAGGGTAAAATGTTGTTTTTGCTTCATTGCTGTTGATTGTTTGATTGTATGCTTGTTTAGTTTAGTCTATGCTATTCTATTCAACAAAATTAGTGCTTGATTTGATGCTGGGAAAAGTATTTTATTTGCTTGGTGAAATTTCAATGTTATTTTTTGAAGAAAGACTTATTTTTCACTCATTTCTTGTATTAGCTGACCTAAAACGCTTAAAAAATGTTATTTTCTAGAATTTAATGAACTCATTAGCCTAGAATAAAGTTGAAAAAAAGCACTCAAACCTTTATAGCGTAAAGTATTAAGTAAAAACGATAGCTAGAATTTAGAACCATTGATAAATTATTGCGCTTAATCATCCCCAATATTTTCAAAGACTCATTTCCATGACCTATTAATTGAATAGGCAAACAGACTATGTGTGGTAAAGTAATAATCAATAAAATCTATACCATAACAATATGAAGACAATACTATTACAATTACAAGAAAGTGCCACTACAGATTTACAAGCACTTACTTTATTGATGGACTATTTAAGAGCGAATAGTCATCAAGAAGGTTTTATAAATCAAGCCATAGATGAATTGGAAAAGGCAATTCAAGAAAATCAGAGGCTTCGAGTAGCATTAAAAGACAAGCTAACATATATTATTAGTCAACATGAATATTATCATCTTTTTGTTCAATATTCCTTTTTAGAAGAGCCTGGATTCCTAAAAGGGATATGGAATAGATTGTTTTACAAACTATTGCCTCCTGTCTATACGACGAACGATATTCAAAATAGCATAGCTACCATAAGTGTGCCTAAGAAAGACCTTGCTTGGTTAAAGCAAATTCGCAAAGAGCAACTTATAGCCATTATACAGCTGCTTGATATCGAAGTGGAAACAGAAACAATACAGTATACCTTAACACAAGCCATTAGTGCATTAGCGGTTAAAATAGGTGCCTTTGGAATGGATCGTATGGTCGTAGAGAAATATGATCAACTCCAATTGGAGCAAGGATATTTCCATACCTTACAAAAATATAGCACTGACCCTAAACAATACAAAGCGATTTTACCCCTACTAGATAAAATTGAAGCAACGGTCAATAGTTTGCGCTTACGAAAGAATGAGATTGGTACTACTTTATCCTTGACCTACACCACTCGCAAGGTATTAATCCAAATTCACCGACTAAGAAGATTGGTCAATTTGGCGGATAATTTTTACAATTTAGATCAATGGCTAGATTTGATTTATGATAATATTTATTATCAGGCCAAAAAAGATAAGTTATTACCCTTTATCAATGGTCACTTAGATTTGTTGGCTTTAGAAATTGTAGAACATACTGCCAAAAAGGGTGAAAATTATATTGCTGATAATAAAAAAGCCTATTTTAAATTCCTTCGGGCAAGTTTGATTGGTGGTTTTATTATTGCCTTTTTTGCCTGCTTCAAAATATTTTTGAATGATGTTGAGGCAAGTCCATTCATACAGGCTTTACTATTTAGCCTGAATTATGCAGCGTGCTTTGTTTTGGTAAAAAGTGTAGGGGGTATTATTGCCACCAAGCAGCCTGCCATGACCGCCTCTGCCATTGTAAAAGGTATTGATGGCAATGATGATTTAGTCATTGATAGTGTAGAAGATGCGGTGAGCTTGATAAAGCAAGTCAGTTCGAGTCAGTTTATTTCTTTTGTGGGTAATTTAGGCATGGCTTTCCCGATGGCCATACTATTGAATTATCTACTGACCACAGTTGTAGGGATGGATTTTATTAGTGATTATTATGCAGGAAAAATAGTAGAAGATTTACGCCCAATTCAGGGAGGAGCGATGTGGTATGCTGCTATTGCTGGCTTTTTCCTTTCCCTTTCTGGATTAATTGCGGGTTATTTTGACAATAAAGTACTAGCCAATCAACTGCCGCAACGCATACGCAAAAATAGACGACTACAGCGATGGTTTTCAGCCAAAACAGTCTCCAAAATAGCCAATTACATTGACCATAAACTCGGTACATTGAGTGGCAATATCAGCCTAGGTTTCTTCTTAGGCTTATCAGGTTATATCGGCTACCTGACCAATCTTCCTATAGACATTCGACACATCGCTTTTAGTTCGGCTAATTTTGGTTTTGTCTTCAATCCCTATGAAATGTCTTATGCTACAATGGCAATAGGTTTCGCCAGCATCGCCATTATTGGCTTGGTCAATTTCTGCGTCAGCTTTGGATTAACCTATTTCATCGCCTTAAAATCCAGACAAATCAACTTTTCCATCTCTAAACAACTACTTAAAG
>JAHDFT010000347.1 GCA_020628015.1 Bacteroidota bacterium | reverse complement strand
TCAGCGAGTTTTTCTTCCTTCTCAGCAATTTCTTCGTTCAGATTATCCAATTCCGCTAATGCTTTTTTATGGCGTTTCATTTCTCCTAGAAGAATACCCACATTAGCTAATTCGATTTCATAAGCCATTCGTTGTTCAGGAGTTAATTGCTTCACTTCCAGTTCTTTAATCGTCTTTTTCATCCATTTCTCCATTCTTATAAATTCTGGAAGCTGATCTTTGGTTGTTGCTGTATGTGTAAATTTCATAAGGTATAATAATTTATCTAATTCTGTTTCTAATTCAGATTCTTTCTTATCCCACTTACCAAGTTCTACAGTAATATACGTAATTTGGTCATCAAAAATTTCACCATGCTGATTACGAAGGCAACTTATTTGATGAAACTCCTTGCTTTTATCTCGCTTTCCTCCTAAAAAAGCTATCATGTATATCTTTTTTAGATCATCAAAATGATAATCTCCTCTTTGAATCAAGGTATTATAACGATGAAAAGCATAAAATTTTACCCTATGAATAAAATGGGTAAAATTCGCTAACTGCATTTCAACTACATAGCTTTTCCCCGTTTCATCTGTACAAGTAAGATCAAAAAATGCTCCTCTACTATCTTTAGTCAGTGGTAGAGCTTCTGTATTCTCTATCACCACCTCTTTAATAGGTACATCAGATTGAATTAATATTTGTATAGCCTTACGTAAAAAGGTAGTATCATTTAAATTACCAAAAGTTGCTTTAAATCCCAAATCAGAGAGCATAGAAATAAAACGTTTTGGGAAATCTTTTTTAGATTTAGATTGGGTAGTTTTTGCCATTCTCATCATATTAATGCACAAATAGTCAGCTAAAATATTTGACTTATTTCTACAGGTTTAACAAAATAAATAGTAAGTAGTTTATTAGAAATAACGCTACTAAAGTATTGAAAAGACAAAACTACGTCAAAAAACTCAATTTAAATAGCATTTAAATACAAAAATTAGTCAAAAAATACAAAAAGCAGCTATAAAATTATTTTTTTCAATTTATTTGATATATAATTCCCTTTATTCCAATAATATCTTAATAACTAATTACAATTTAAAGCTCACTAAAAATTGTAGTAACAAACCTATCAGCTCCTTCTCTATCATTAAACATTCCCATTACGATTATTCCAAAAATAATTAAACACTTCTTCAGAACTTTTGGCAGGTATATAACCAAATTCTTCTTTTAACTTTTTATTATCTAAAACAGGGCGAAAACGAAGAAAAGGCATTTGCTCTGGACTAAATTTACGAACACCTATAAAATTCAATCCCTTCAAAACATTACGCATCAACTTGGCAGAAATCACCACCCGTTTTTTAGCTGCAATAGTGGCAATCTGTTGTAAACTTAAGGCACCATCACCAGTCAGATTGAAAATGCCTGTTTGTTCAGAAAAGATCGCTTGATACAAGCAATTAACTACATCTTCATCCCAGATAAATACAAATCGACTATCCGATTCACTAATTTCTGTAATGATTGGCATCTCAAAAAAGGCAGTAATTTGATTGTGAGTAGATGTTCCTAAAATAGTTGATACCCTAAAAATTGTCTGTTCTAATTGTGGATATTTTTCTCGATACTCCGCCAATATCTGCTCGCCAATTTTTTTATGATGAGCATAAGTAAAGGACTCATTACCCCTTAATGGCGTATTTTCTGTAATCCAGCTAGGATGGTCTTCATAATAACCATAAGCAGCTCCACTAGAGGTATAAATAAAGCGTTTTACCCCTTGTTTTACACAAGCATCCAATATATTTTTCAATCCATTGACTTCCACATCATAAAATAACTGTCGTTCTTCCTCATTTTTAGGCGCACGTACAATAGAAGCTAGATGAATGACCGTATCAATCTCAAACTCCTCGATCAAAGCAATTAATTCTTGATCCCTAATGTCTTTTTGTAAGTAAATAGCATTAGGTAAATCTCCTGATTCTGCTTTGGTATTATTAGGTATAATATCTATTCCCACTAAAGAAACATTTGTTTGTGGAATACCTTTGCTAATTTTTTCCATCAACAATTGCCCAATATAACCCCTAGCACCTGTTACTAGTATTTTTTTCATTTGTCGGATAAAATGAGGATTAATATTTATGTTCGTAGACATTTTTCGATTGTTTGAGTCCCTGTTTGTTGTGTATTTTGATTTTATGAAAGGTGAATAATTCTAATAAAATGATCTCTATCAGTCTTCTAGTAAAGTCAAATGCGCTCTAATAGACTCCCTATAAGTATCCGTATGAACATAATAAGCCATACGATCTAGCTTCATATAATTGTATCCACCACTTAGATCAATATTATTTTTCTGTACTAATTTTAGAAAGTCAATGGCTTTAGGTGATTTATCATCAAAAGCTTTGATAAAGGCAGCAACTAAGGCTGCTTGCTCTGCCCTACCCTGCCAACCGATACCTGCTGCTTCAATCAAACCCAAGACGAATAAATTAGGGCGATGTGGTGAGAAAATATTGAGGTATAATTGAGGGCTTGGTCCTTCACCCCAGTTCAAGTATTTTTTGTCCATAAAAGGATAACTAAGCTTATAGCCTGTTGCTAGTAAAATCAAGTCAAACATTTCTGATTTTCCATCCTTGAAATGAACCGTTTTACCTTCAAAATAATCAATATCCGCTTTGACCACAATATCTCCATGTCCTACATGATGTAATACCAAAGAATTCACTACTGGATGGCATTCATATAACTCATGATCAGGCTTAGGAAAACCAAAATCTTCTGGTTTACCCATAAATACTTTCAATAAAGCTCCCTCTACTTTTTGTTTTAATTTGGGGGGTAATTTAAATTTTCCTCCTATGGTATCTGCTGGTCTACCAAATACATATTTGGGTACAAAATGATAACCTCGACGCACACTCATAGCCACCGAATCTGCCCGATGTACTGCATCCACAGCAATATCACAACCACTATTCCCTGCTCCTACAATCAAGACTTTTTTTCCCTCAAAAATGGCTGGTGATTTATAGCTTGCAGAGTGAACCATTTCCCCTGTAAACTCCCCTTTGAAAGAAGGAATATTGGGGTGATTCAAGGTTCCGCTTGCTATAATCACACCAGCGTATTTTACTTTGTGTCCGTTCGAAAGGCTCAACTCCCATTCATTCAAATGGGGAATTGCTGTAATCACTTTGGTATTGAACTGATAATGTTCCTTCAAACCAAATGCTGTTGCATAGTCCTGAAAATACTGACAAAGCTCTCTATGATTCGGAAAATCAGCAATTTCCGATTTCATAGGAAATTCAGTAAATTCTGTCTTTTTTTTAGAAGAAATTAGATGAGCTGATTCATAAACGGTACTTAATGGATTATTAATATTCCACAAACCCCCAACATCACTATGCGCCTCATACCCATCAAATTCGATTCCCAGCTTTTTCAATGCTCTCGCACCTGCTAGACCTGCTGGGCCTGCACCTATGATTGCATATTTTTTTGTATTCATATATGGTAATAACTATAATTGATTAGGAGAAGAAATAACTAAATATTTGGACAGTGAATTAAATAAAGTTAAAGCTTTATTGAATCGTTTAAAAGTATTAATTTTGAAATTCAACTAAACAGGCTGATTATTCAATGATTAGTTGATATATGAGTACTTAGCAACTTATTGATAAGATGTGCTATTTCGTTGATAAGTAGATTAAAAAAGAACTAATGAGCTACCTTGTATTAGACCTAGAAATGACTGGTACAGAACCAGGCTGGCATGAAATCATCCAAATTGGTGCAGTATTGTATGATAATAATTGGAAAGAATTGGGGCGATATTTGCAGAATGCCTATCCTGAAAATGAAGAGAGCTATTCACTTCCAGCCCTTGAAATACATGGCTTGACGCTAGAAGACCTCGAAGAAGCTCCCATGATTGAAGAAGTCTTGGAAAGTTTTGAGGCTTGGATATTGGAAAAGTTGAATATCAAGCCAAATCCGAATGCCTTTGACAATAGTCCTTATCTCAAAAAGACGATTTTGTGTGGGCAGAGTGTGATTAATGACATTAATTTCCTGCGTTTTGCATATAGAGACCTCAATCGAAAATGGCCTTTTTCCTTCAAATTGATTGACCTACATACTTTGTCCTTTTTTGTGTTTAAGGTATTGGATAAAAATGGTTATCAAACACCTCGTAGCCACAGCCTCGCTTCTGTAGCCGATTACTTTGGCTTTGAACGAGCTTCTGATATTCATAATGCCCTAGAGGATTCAATTTTGACGGGTTTGTGCTTTAAGGAAATGATGAAGATTGGTCAAAACTTGAATTTGACGGTGGATTTGGATGATTTGTTAGATGGAGAGGGCTAATGGTGAGATGCATTCTTTATTTAATCCATCATTTATTGAATAACTGAATAAGTCTAAAACCTCTCATAATCTCTCTAATAATTCCATCAACCACTTTTGTTCAAAGATATTGGTTTCCTCCTCCAAGCTTTGACGCAATCGCTCTTTTCGTTTGGTATCTCCAGGCGCAGTATTCATAATACGACTCAAGAAATTTGCAAAATTTTTATTGCGTTCTTGTTGAGTAAGAGTCTCTTTTTTATCCCTATAGATATAGGCCTTTAGTGCCGCCAAAGCACTAGTTAATAAATCTTCTTCATCGGTTTCATAATATATCTTAATGAGCAGTCTTTTGGCATGTAACTTTAATTCTTGATTGGTAAAGTCAAAGGTAAGTAATAAATCTCTCGCCTGATTAAAATCTTTGCGAACAAAGGCAAAGTTGGCTAAATTAAATTGAAAAATTTGTTCTGGATTATCTCCCAATATTTTATGTTCATGTTCCTTAAAAAAGTGATCTACCCAATCAAATGCTTTTTCCTCTATCGCAATTGTGACAATTACCCGAAAATAACTAGGTAATAGTTTCCCATCCGCATAAATAATACCTTTCGCTAACTGTACTTTAAATAATTCAAATAGAGCAGTATTATACTCATCTTTTCCCTTTTTTCTATTAGCAATGCAAAAATTTATAGCATATATATATAGTTGACGCAATTCATAAATTGGAAGCTTTTCTCCATATTCTAACAATAGCATTTTTAGAGCTTCAAAACTTTCATGACTACCACTATCTCTTAGAATAGTTAAAGCATGGTAATAAACCTGAATAAAAGGCACCTCCCACTCCTCGCTTTTCTGAACCTGTTGCAGTAAGTCATCCAATTTTTCCACATTAAACTCTTCTAAACGTACTACTCTTTTCAAACTCAGCAATAGACAATTAATTTGTAATTGAGAGAGAAAATTATAGCACCTCAAATGATTTAATCCTCCTACTAAAAAACCGCCACTTTTTCTCAAATCTCTGCTACTATAAAAGTTATATTCTGCTAAACAATAGCGATATTGAATGGTATGATACCCAATACCCCAACCCCAAAAAGGATATTCTTCCCCAATTTTTTCTTTAAACTGTTCTACAAACTTGAGGTATTGCTTTTCTAAATCTCGCTCTGCATAAAAATCACATATTTGAATGTTAATAAGTGGTAGCAAGACATTATCTTCCAATTCTAAACGCTCCTGTTTAATAAATTGCTCAACCAAACGATTTAACTGACTAATTAAACGACGAAGCCCTAAACCACTATTTTTTTCATAACTCTTATCAGGAAAAATTTTTTTAAAAACCAATTTACGATCTAGCCCCTTTGCCTCATATTTTGGGGCAAACCGCATTAAATACTCAAAAAGTGCCAATACCTTTTTATTTTCATTAAAATAAGGAGATTGAAGAAACTTGTGAAGTTTCTTTAATTCCTTTTTATCTAATACCCTAAGTACACCTATTAAATTACTATTCTTCATAAACCCTTTTTCCTATATCAAATAATCATCAAAACTATACTAGATATTGAAAGCACTAAAAAATTAATTTTCAAGTACTTATATTTTAGCACAAACTATTACAAAAATACAAGTCTCTATAATGTTCTTACAAAAATCTAGTAAAAAAGTGATCAAAATTACTTAAT
>JAHDFT010000346.1 GCA_020628015.1 Bacteroidota bacterium | reverse complement strand
AGCTCCTGAGTAGTGACAAGTTTCTGCTAGAGTATAACTTATATTTGTTTTATAATGACAGGTTTTTGCTGGATAAAAACAAGTTTTTGATTGGGAATGACTGATGATTGTTTTTGGTAGTTTTCAAAAATTAACCGAAAATCCCTATCTTACTAGAGATTATAGTATCTGTTTATCAATAAAATTAGTGAATATGTCAAATGAAAAGCCAATTATTGCACAGAAATCCCCAATTGCGGTGCAAGTAGAAGCAGGAAAAAATTATGCTTGGTGTACTTGTGGAAAAAGTGAGAATCAACCATTATGTGATGGGAAGCATAAAGGAAGTAGCTTTAGCCCTAAGATTGTCAAATATGAAGAAAGTAAAGAAGTGTGGTTTTGCGCTTGTAAGCAAACAGGAAATGAAATGGGGCAATGTGATGGAACGCATAATGGATTGTAGAATAAAAAGAGCAAACAATTGAATGAGCGAAAAGATAACTTGGATTTCTAAGGACTAATTTGAACTCCTTAGAAATCCAAGTTTCAATAATAATATTTTAAGAAATACCTGGAATATGCATCAAACCCTTCACCACCTCATCATGCCATCTAAAATCCTTTCCCTCAATCATTGCGGTTAAGGTTTGACAGAAAAAGTCCATTTCCTCCTCCGTATTAAAATAATGCACAGAAGCCCTAGAAACTACCGCTAAACCTCTAGCCTCCATATCCAATAAAGTACCAGATGCCCAAGAGGTTGAAATGTGAATATGACGATCAAAAAGATACTTTTGAAGCGTTTCCGCTTGATGTCCCTCCACAGAGAAAGTCACCAAACCTGCCTGATCTCCACCTTTAGCATGTAATTGAACACCTTTCACCGCCTTCAATTTACTCCTCAACAAAGCCGCATTATATCGAATCTGTTGCCAAATGCGATCCATACCAATCTCCAAAGCATAATCCACCGCTTTCGCAAAACCATATCGACTAGCATAATTACATTCAAACATTTCAAAACGACGAGCAGTAGGATTCACTTCATACTGATCTGCTTTTGTCCAGGTCGCAGAGGCCAAATCCAAGAAGTCTGGCTCTTGAATTTTATCCAAAGCAGATTGGCGGACATACAACATACCAGTACCTCTAGGCGCACGTAAATACTTGCGTCCCGTTCCCGTCAAAAAATCACATTGCAACTTTTCGACATCCAGCGGATATTGCCCAAGTGATTGACAAGCATCCAGCAAGTACAAAACACCATGCTTCCGAGCAATTTTCCCAATCGCCTCCGCAGGATTCACCAAACCGCCATTAGTGGGAATATGGGTAATGCCGATCAATTTGACCCGCTCATCAATCATGCTCTCCAAAGCCGCTAAATCGACTAGTCCATTGACATCAATAGGAATCACTTTAATCTCTATCCCCTTATATTTTTGCGCCTGCAAATAAGCAATATAATTACTACCATAAGAGACATCGGCGGTTAAAATAACATCTCCAGGCTTAAAATCAATCGCATTAAAGACCATTCGCCAACCAACCGTAGCACTTTCGGTCATGGCAATTTCCGAAGGATCAGCGTTAATCAGTTGAGCAGTAGAAACATAAGCCTGTTCTAGGGCAGGACGATATTTATCAAGCGTATTATAGCCCCCTAAAACAGCTTCCACTTTCAAATACTCCAATAAGCCATCAAAAACAGGCTTAGGCATTAAAGAAGCCCCAGCATTATTAAAGTGAATGGTTTCTGCATTATCATTCGCAGCGATACCGATGGCATCCGCTCTAAATCGGTCAATTTCTTCTTTAGTGAAACTTGGTTTCATTGATTGTTTTTTCTATTGAGAAAAGAGAAATGTTTTACAAATTATAAATTGTAATGTTATTGCATGATTACAGCCTTAACTTTGAGCTTTTTAAGGCTTTTCCATTACCGTTCCACACTTATCACAAGTCCTCAATTCCTCCGATGCATAAAACTCCTTCATCACTTTAGGCAATTGCGTTTCGATATTAGTCAACTCAAAATACGTTTCATGCAGTTTGTGGTTACAATTATCACAATACCACATAAACCCATCCTTTTCTCCCTCCTTACGATACCGCTCAATCACCAAACCCACACTACCCTCAGAACGCTGAGGCGAATGCGGAATTTCTGGCGGCAACAAGAAAATTTCCCCCTCCTTAATCGGAATATCAACAGGCTTCCCATCCTCAATCACCTTGAGTACAATATCGCCCTCGATTTGATAAAAGAATTCCTCCCCTTTTTCCCAGTGATAATCCTTTCGGCTATTCGGTCCACCAACCACCATAACGATAAAATCGTCATTCGCATGAAAGACCTTTTTATTACCAATTGGCGGTTTCAAAACAGCTCTATTGTCTTCTATCCATTGTTGAAAATTAAACGGTCGAGATAATGGCATGGTTTAAGATTTTTAGGGGTCTTTGACAATTTTTGCAAAACAGTAAATCTTGAACAGGGGTAGAACTATAAAATATTTCATGAATGACCGCAGAGCGGTCTAAGTACGTTAGATAAAATAGAAATTCTCCTCCATATCGACCCTAGCAGGGTCGCAGTTCAAACTTAAATTGCAAAAACTTTCAAATTACCAATTTTAGTAAAGGAATGATTGTGTTTGTTTAAATGTGGGGTAAAAGTAAGGATTTTGGGGGCAAAAGGCAAATGGGGGATAGGAAGAGATTTGTAGCGCATGTATACATTGGTAATTTTATTTTATTCTTGATTCATAATCGACAGTAGCTCATCAAACATCAACTTAGTAGTTCGAAGTAAGTCTTCATGTTGACTAATCAATGTAATGACCTGCCTATTTTCGCTTTGTAAATGACGATACTTTAATTGATGGTATTTCAAAAGATTGTCAATAATCTCCTGTTCTTCTGTTAGTTTTTCATGTAGCAATAACCATTTTGGTAAATATGCTTTTCCTCCTTTATCACCAACCTGCTCTTCTGTTTCTTCTAAATTAAAGTTCAATAGTAGATCAGTACTTAAATTAAAGAAATTAGAAAGTTCAAGTAGACGTTTTAAACTAGGTTCTGCCAATCCTTTTTCATATGAACTAATATTATTTCTCTTCCAACCTAGCGTTTCGGCTAGGGAATCCTGTGTTAAATTCCTTTTTTTTCTTAAATATTGTATGTTTCTAGCTAAAAAAGTACCTTTTTTCATCTTTTTTGATATTTTTTGTCTTTTTTTTGAACAAAAATCACTTTTGTTTGTTTTAAGTATAAAGATAGCAATTAAATGTGAGTTTTTTAAACAAAAAGTAATGCAATATGTGCAAAAATATTCAAAATGGCATTCTAATCATATTATATGTGACTCTAAATGACAGATGTTTACTTAATAGTAAGGTATTGAAGTACCTTTATTTCCTATCCTTTATTGAACATGAGAGTCGCAATTAAATAAAGAGATTCAAAGCAGTTTCAACTACATATATACTGCTATTAACACTCTAGAAGGTATTCAAATTTTATTGTTTTTGAAGAGTGGAGAATACTTTCTGTCCTATATCACATCAATAAGATATTTCTATTTCCAACACAATTTTACAAGGATCATCTGTCTAAATACAATTACATTTCACGAAGTAATTAACCTATTTTCTTCAGAAAGATTTATAGATGGTCTATATTTTTAAACAAAAAAAATAAGTATATGTTAATTTCAAAATCTAGTAAGCAGTTTCTTTTACACAACGAATCGTTACATAAGTTGTCGATTCTCATACCTACCAGCAGATATAATGAAAGCCACGACTTTGGAAAGGATCAAATATATCTTCGAAATGCTTTGAAAGATGCACGTGTATTACTTAGTACACACATGGAAGAAAGAGAAGTTAGAAAGTTTCTTGCTCCTGTAAAAGCCTTATTTGAACAAAAAGACTTTTGGAAACATTTGTCTGATGGTTTAGCTATATATGTGACATCAGATGAGATGTACTATTTTATACTTCCCAGAAAGTTTACGCCATTCACAGGTTTGTCTTCACATTTCCACATTACTCCTATTAGTAACTTTTTAGATGACTCCCATAAATATTTTATACTGAAATTAGATTTGGGAGGGGTATCTTTTTTTGAAGCTACAAAATATAGTATCACTCCAGTTACCATAAATGATTTGGTACCTAAAAAGATTGATGAAATTATTTCAAAGAATGATCCTGAAAAACTACTACAAGCAAGAACAGGCCAAGCAACTATGTATCATGGACATAATCCACTTATTGAAAAACGTAATCAATTTGTCAAACAATATTATAGAGCTGTTGATACAGGGATCATGAAAATGTTATTTGATGAGCAGGCACCACTCATATTAGTAGGACTTAGTGAACAAGTCGCTATGTATGAATCCGTTAATTCTTATCGCTTTCTAGCCAATAAACATGTCATTGGAAATATTGATGATATTATGATCATACAACGTGAAACAAGGGAGTTACTAAGTACTTACTTAAATAAAGAGCTTGTTGGAGCATTACAGATGATTGGTCAAGCGCATGTCACTAACATCGCCAATAATATGCAAATGCTTCCTCAATTAGCAATCGAAGGAGCAATTGATACACTCGTTATTGAGGACACGAGTCCAGTATGGGGGCAATGGGAATCTTCTAATTTGTATAGTAAGCTATATGAAGAATCTACTCAGAAGACTGAATGTTTATTAAATAGAATTGTACATACAGTACTAAAAAATGGAGGGAAAGCCTTTACCATTGATAAGGACTTTAGAAAAGTTGTCAACGAACGTCCTGTAAGTGCCATTCTTAGATATAGTCATTCGAACTAGATTTTAGTTAGAAAACAGAGTTACTTTTCTGACTGGTGCAAAGAGAAGACTTACATCCTAAACGATTAGTGTACTACCAAATCAATAACATTAAAAATAACAACATGACATCTATAGCTTCAAAACCACTTAATTTATTTCAAAATAGCTGGAAACAATCTAGACAGCAACTCAGAGGCTACGAACTCAGAAGAAGACCTCAAAATTCACCTGTAGCTGCGACAAACCAACCTGTTGTTTTGTTGTTAAAAGGTGACGAGCCAATATACTTCGTTTATTTTGCTGCTAAGGTAGCTGGTTATCTAAAAACAAAGTTATTACTAGTTAATTTGTATTCTTTTAGCTATCAATTGCGTCACCAATTTGCTCGACTTGTATCCTATCGTGAAGCACTTATAAAAATGCAAGTAAATGTACCTGTCAGCTTGCATGTCGAGGAAATAGATACAGTAGAAGGAGTCTTACAACATATTAATGGATTAAATGCTAAATTAGTTATTTATAGAACAAAACCATTTCAGGTACTAGAGAATAAGCTTTTTGGGTGTCCTATAGATGTAATGAGTGAAAACCTCAAAACCCATCAGTTGATTGTTCCGAGTACATTCCAGCAGGCTGACTTTTCTAATATATTATTCACACTCCCAAGTAGTTGGGTAAATGATGATGGTATTAATATGATCATGGAATTGGCTAGTGCTTCTCACAGTAAGTTGTTAGCGACTCATGTGTGTTTCAATGAAAATATTAAATTAGAAAAAGAAAAGCTTTATCGAAAAATTTTGAAGTCTTTTCGGTCTTGGAATCAAGGTGTAAACAAATATGATTGGAAACTTATCGTATCTATCAATAATTCCTTGAGAATGGGACTTAAGCAAATGATAAAGAGAAAAAAAGCTGATTTAGTAGTGCTTCCTAAGAAAACGCAAAATTGGTTAACTCATTTCTGGAGTATTCCACAGTATAAATACATCATCAAGCAAAGTATTTGTCCTGTATTAGTATATCAAAGTAGCTAGGTTTATATTGTATTATTATATCTGTTTTGCTTCATGTTTGTACTTAGAAACGTATGAGTTGGGAATAGTAGTACCAATACAATACTTTTCTAAAATTCATATTGCTTGGCATCAAAGGTTTAGTGATAAACTATCATGTTTCATAATTATTCAAATGTGAAATTAAGTTTATTGCTGAACCTTTATATGTTTATATGGAAGAAACTGGGCTTTGTTGATGGTGATAAGAAAATATTCTTTTAATAAATTGATACAGAC
>JAHDFT010000345.1 GCA_020628015.1 Bacteroidota bacterium | reverse complement strand
ACAAATTAACCGAACAAACATGCCGAATTTATTTTTTGCTTGTTACTAAAAATCAAAACCCATGAAGAAGGATAAAAACAAGGAAATCTATACTATTTTAAATAGAGCAGCACAACACAATCCATATAATAAGTCAATAAGTGAAAAAGAAGAAGAGCAATTGGTAGAAGAGATTTGGCGTTTAAATGAGACGTATACTCCTCTTGAAATTAATGAGATACTAAAAGATTTTAATGGCTTAGATCTAAGTTTAGATCAAATTACAGATGGTACTATAAAAAAAAGAAGTATATCTCATCTTCAATCACGTACCAAAGAATGGTCGAACTATTTAGAGGATTATCAAACAACTATTGCTACTCCTTATTGGTTTAGCCCTAAAAATTTGGCTGAACTCGAAACAGATATTAATACCTGTCTACAAAATAATATTCCTCTCAAACCTTTTGGAGATCAACATTCTTCTTCAGAGGTAGCCAAACCGCAGGGGCATGCTGCTTGTTTAGATATGAGCCAATTTAGGTTTAATGATAATGGTACCTACGGTTTGCATCATTATATGGATGGAACGGATGATTTGGTGCATTTGGAAGCAGGAATGGCAGTATTACAAGCGAATATTATACTTGAGAGTCTAGGTTTAGCATTACCCAATATGGGAAGTTATGATGGGCAATCTCTTATTGGGGCAATTTGTACAGGTACACATGGAAGTAATAGAGATATTGGACCAATGGCAGAGTTTGTTATGGGAGTTGATATGTATTATATCGACAATTCTTCGACAGGAGCAGCCGAATTGAAGAGGGTCAGAATCATGAAGGAAGGTATAGGCAATCCTAATAGGGATTATCCTATAGAGGTCATTCAAGACAATAATTTATTGCACCAAGCTGTCGTAAGTATGGGCTGTTTTGGTTGGGTCTTTGCCCTTATTTTAAAGCTCGAAAAGAGCTTTCTATTAGAAGAAACTAGAACGGCTACTGATTGGCAAAACCTACGAAATAATTTCGAAGACTTATTTGATTATGAGTTTGCAGATGTTATATTAAATCCCAATAAACGAAGGAATAAAAATACTGCGCTTATAACTATTCGAAAGCGAACAACTAAAACAGAGATTATACCTAAACCTCAAATTCCACAACTTGGTGAGCCGCTTCAAAAGTTTGCTGCTCATCATCCTGCATTAGGAAATTTGATTTTTAACAGTAACTTAAAAAATAAACGCCCTACTGAAAAGAACAAACCTAATAGGGATAGGAGTCATAAAATATTTTTTTTAGGAGGAGGCACCTATTTAGCCACTTCAATAGAAATTGCTGTGCCGATAGAGCAAGCAAAAGAAGCAATAGACTATATCATCGCTATTACAGACCAATTTAATTACTGGCATACCTCACCTATTGGTATTCGTTTCGTTGCAAAAAGTCAACATCATTTATCTTTTGCTCATAATAGACGTATATGTACTATAGAAATTCCACTCTTGAAATGGCAGTATCAGAATATCGAGAAACTTCGTTATTGGCATAATGCTTTAATTCAACGTTTTAAAGGTAGACCACATTGGGGGCAACTTAACTGGATTACTTTAGTGGAAGCGGAAAATATGTATGAGCATTTTGAGGCATGGCGTAATCAATATGAGATATATAATCAAGCGGGTTTATTAAGTAATGATTTTACTCAGCGATTAGGTTTGGATCAGGTACTTAGTGTGCTACAATAAACAATGTACTGAATTATAAATATAAAAATAGGATGCTGAAAGCCCTGTATTTACTAGCATTAGAAGCTTTTTTGAAAAAAACGTAAAAAAAAATGTCCTAGCCTGTCCTATTTTGTCCAGTTCATTCGATATAAGGTTGTAAGATCATTACTTAAAAATTAAAATTACCTTATCATGAAAGAATTTATGTTAATTTTCCGCAGCGCACAACAAGTAGAAGCTCCAACACCTGAAGCCATGCAAGCACAAATTAAAGTTTGGCAAGATTGGATTGGTGGAATTGCCGCACAAGGTAAATTTGTAGCCACAAATGCACTAGGAGGAGAAGGCAAAGTAGTTCGTGCGAATAATATCGTCACCGATGGTCCTTATATGGAGTTGAAAGAAATCGTAGGAGGCTATACCATCGTCAAAGCTGCTAATCTTGAAGAGGCAATTCAATTATCTGAAGGTTGTCCAACTTTGAGTTATGGTGGTTCTGTTGAGGTGCGTGATATTATGGTGTTTAACTAGCCAAACATTCTGATTTTTAATTCGTAAAAATAAGGCGGTCAATTTTATATTGATCGCCTTATTTTTTTGCAAAAATTATCAAAGTCCCTTTCTTTTTTATACATTTCATCAAAAGAAAAATTATCTTGATATACAACGGATATTGCATAAAATAAGACTAATGAATAAATCATAAAATATTGCTGATTTCTTCTATTATTTGTAATATTGAACAGTAAAAATAAATGCCAAAAAACTACAGAAGTCCAAAAATAAAGAACGAACATATTTTTGAATCATAAAAAGAAAAGACAGAACCTCCTACACAGTATACAATTGAGTGTTATATGTTGAATATGAAAATATCATTTATAATCAATTAATACACATGAAAAACTTAACACTCCTCATCAGCTATTTATTTATTTTTATATTATGCAGTTTATCTAGCAATGTTGCTGCTCAAGAGCAGGAATATCTAATATCAGATGGAAATATTGTCACCGATTCAGGAATATTTTATGATGATGGCGGCCCTACAGAGGACTATAGTGGCACTCAGAATCGTATAGTTACCATATGTCCTGAAACAACTGACAAGTTTATTGTTTTAACCTTTACAGAAATCGCAATTAGCCCTTCTTCTAATGTATTTGGAATAGATGAATTAAGTATTTTTGATGGAGTAGGAGAAATCTGTTTACTGAGTAAAGGGCTTAATAAACCAATGATTTTTATTGCTTCTGCCTCTTCGGGAGGCTGTCTAACCATCCATTTTAGATCAAATGCCCTTAATGAAAGCAGTTCGGGTTGGAAAGCTACTATCAGCACTACAAACAATCCGTCAGAGGCTTGCTTTAAGGAGTATAAACGTTGTGATTGGCTATTTACAGAAAACGAAATAAGCAATAATACGTATAAAGAAAGCAATACACAAATCTATCACCTTTGCCCAGAAAATCCTGATGATTCCTTTGTCACACTTGATTTTTTTGATTTAGATATAAAGCAAGACGATGATTTATCGGTTTATGATGGTATTGGCGTAAGCTGTTTATTGGCTACTAATATTACCGAACCTCAAACATTTCAAGCTTCTGATAATTCAGGAGCTTGTTTGACAGTAGTATTTAGCCCCGAAACAGCGGAAACGACTAGTCAATGGCAAGCTAATGTAAACTGTACAACAAGCAGCATTGCCCCTCCTGTTTATTGTGATTGTAGTAGAAATCCTGAACCTAGTAATAGCTGTGTTGATGCGCCTCTATTAAACGATCCTAAAGGATTTTGTGGAAACTCCTCTATATTCTATACAGCGGATTCCCCCAGTTTATCAGATAATTTTGAGTGTGGTTCGATAAACAATAATTCTTTTATGAGATTTATTCCTAGACAATCAAGTGTAGAAATTGCTTATAAAGCAGTAGGGGGAACTTATGAGTTTTGTGCAGGCTTACAATTGGCTGTATATAAGTTTCTAGAAGTTTGTGATTCGACTTATGCCAATCCTAACCAAATAGACTGTATCAATATAGAGGGAGGGCTGAATGCTGAAGGAATTTTTAAAGTAACAGGACTAAGACCAAATGAGGAATACTATTTTATGATTGATGGTTTTTACGGAGGTGCCTGTCATTATTATTTTGAGGGAATTAGGGGATTCACAACATGCCCTTGGAGCAGTTGTGAATGTGCATTGCAAACCTGTAATTTTGAGGAGAGAACTTATGATTTACAAATACCTGTACAAGGAATTGGTGATACTATGACCTATAAAGTTTATGAACTCAACAATGATATTTTCCAATTAGATACAGCCTATTTTATAGATTATGGAGAACTCACTTCAATTGATCTTGGCCCTTATCCTATGGGAAGCAATTATCATATTATTATTGAAAGTGGCGTAGGGCTAAACGGATGTAGTTTAGACATAAGTGGAACAGACGAATGTAATTCCTTAACTAATATTGCAGAAATAGAAAAAGTACAACCAAGTACATTATTTCATTTATTTCCCAATCCAAGCACGAACTACCTTACCATAGAAAGCCAAGAGAATATGGATACCAATGATTTAAAAATAGAGTGGATAGACATGACTGGGAAGGTCGTTTTAAGCAAATCTAGTTTTGAAACAGGTACTCGTATAAATACAGCGTTTTTAAATGCTGGAATTTATTTGGTTCGTATAAGCACAAAGGATAAAATAGAGGTTAAAAAGTGGGTAAAGGAATAGGAGGGATCATTATTAGAATACTTCAAAGCTAGTATTTGGAAGGGCTAGAAGTTTTTTTGAAAAAAAATAAAAAAAAATGTCTTTAGCTGTCCTATTTCATCAAGTTCAATCGATATAAGGGTGAAAACGTTATTAATAAACATTTAAAGATTATTACAATGAAAGAATTTATGTTAATTTTCCGCAGCGCACAACAAGTAGAAGCTCCAACACCTGAAGCCATGCAAGCACAAATTAAAGTTTGGCAAGATTGGATTGGTGGAATTGCCGCACAAGGTAAATTTGTAGCCACAAATGCACTAGGAGGAGAAGGCAAAGTAGTTCGTGCGAATAATATCGTCACCGATGGTCCTTATATGGAGTTGAAAGAAATCGTAGGAGGCTATACCATCGTCAAAGCTGCTAATCTTGAAGAGGCAATTCAATTATCTGAAGGTTGTCCAACTTTGAGTTATGGTGGTTCTGTTGAGGTGCGTGATATAATGGTGTTTTAACTGGAAAACATTATGATTTTTAATTCGTAGAAAATATAAGGCTGCCAATTGATAGATTGGCAGCCTTAATTTTATTTAATAAGATGAAAGACAATAATTTATTAGCCAATCTATTTAGAACCGAATTTGGTAAAATAGTTAGTGTACTCTGTAAGACTTTCGGTATTGAAAACATACAAATAGCCGAAGACATTACCAGCGAAACCTTCCTAGCAGCCGTAGAAGTATGGTCTCTAAAAGGCGTACCTGAAAATCCTGCGGCCTGGTTGTATTCCGTTGCCAAAAATAAAACAAGAGATTTCCTAAAACGGAAAACCCTTTTTACCAACAAAATACAACCCAATTTATCCAAAGAACAAGATAAGGAATTGGTCATCGACTTATCAGAAGAAAATATTGAAGACAGTCAATTGAGAATGTTATTTACCGTCTGTAATCCAGTACTATCCACAGAAGCACAAATCTCCCTAGCCCTAAGAGTCCTATGCGGTTTTGCCATAGAAGAAATCGCCTATGCCTTATTAACCTCCAAATCAACCATCAATAAACGATTACAAAGAGCCAAAGCCAACTATAAAAAACACAATATCCAGCTAGATTTACCTTTACCTGATGACCTCAGCGAACGCCAAGCCAATGTATTGACCATTGTTTATCTATTATTCAATGAAGGTTATTATTCCTTTTCTACTGAAAAAAATATCCGCAAGCACCTTTGTTTGGAAGCCATGCGTTTATTATATCTATTCCTCACTCGCTATAATATCCCTGAAGCTAATGCACTCATGGCTTTATTTTGCTTCCACGCTTCTCGATTTGAAGCAAGGGAGGATGAATTGGGTAGTCCTGTTTTATACGAAAATCAAGATCAAACCAAGTGGAGTCAGGAATTGATTTTAAAAGGTGAAAATTATTTGTATTTATCTGCTTCTGGCAATCAAATTTCAAAGTATCATTTAGAGGCTTCTATTGCTTTTTTACATACCAAAGAGCCAGATAATGATCAAGAAAGATGGGAAAAAATCCTCCAATTATACAATCGTTTGCTACAGATAGAGTATTCGCCAATAACTGCACTCAATAGAACCTATGCTTTAGCGAAAGCCAATAGCAAGGAAGCGGCAATCAAGGAGGCTTTAAAGATTAATCTCCATCAAAATCACCTATATCATTCCTTA
>JAHDFT010000344.1 GCA_020628015.1 Bacteroidota bacterium | reverse complement strand
GTTGTTTGACAGCTTTGGGCTTCAAATTCTAGGTATACAGGATCATTACAGAATAAGGCTTCTACTTGGTGTAGACCAGCTTCGGTAATGATGTATTCGAGTTGTGGAGCAGCACCTAATAGATTTCCATTAATGCTCCAAGCCATATTTACTGAATTTAAGTAAGGTATATCTGTTACTTGAAAATGAACGGTATCTCCTACACAGTACTCTGTTTGCTTGGTGGTAATAAGCATTTCTTCTACTACAATGACTTCTCTACTATATGTATCCGCACATTGTGAGCCATATTTGAAATGGTAATTTAAAATATAGTTACCTAGTTCTGATGCAGAAAAATGAAAACCATCCTCAGATATTGTAAGTCCTTCACCCTCTACTTCTACCGTATATGGACTTGAATAGTCTGTGGCAAAAGCATTAGGACTAGTTTGGATATAGGTAAAATTAGGTTGTGAAGAACGGTTAATATGAACTTCTTCATTAGGACAAAGTAGAAAAGGAACTTCTGTAAACCATATATAATCATACTTAGGGACAACACTACTATATAAAGTCTTTGTTTCCCATGTACTACATTCAGAATTGGCATCTTTATAATCAATAAATAAATCACAAGTGAATGTAGGACAAGTTACTTCAAATGTATTATTTGTTTGTTCACGCCCATTAAGTAGTATAATAATGTCCTCTGCTTCTAGTTGAGCCGAAACAGTAAATGTAGTACCTTCTCCGCAGACAGAATAAGCTTCTTCAATTGTTACGCTTACTTCACTAAAAAAGTTAGGAGCAACTCGAATATAATCCTGAATGCTTGTTGTGTTTTCTATATCATCTTTTACAGTAGTTAAACTAACATCTTGTGTACGATCTTCAGGAGAACCAGAGTAAGTAGCGGTTACTGTAGGTTCTGTAGTTGTTATACTTTCTTCTCGTGTACCTGGTAAAGTCCAAATGTATTGGTCGGCATCTGTAGTGGAGGAGGTAAAGGTGACCATATCTCCTGCACAAACGCTGGTTTTATCTGCCTCAAAAGTCAATTCGCCACTTGTATTGCCATCACAATTTGCTTTTACTTCAAATTCAAGCACCCCAGTTGTATTACAGAAAAGAGCCTCTAATCTATAATTACCCACTTCTTCAAAAGTATATTCAAAAGAACCATTCCAACTTACTGCCTTATCATTGAGCAACCAAGCAGCAGCATTATTACTATCAACAAAATCGGTATTAGAGCTGCCATTGAGCCTAAATTCAACAGGTTCTCCGACACAAAATGTTGTGGTATTGGCAAGGATTTCTATTTCATCAACAACAATTACAGATCGAGTATAAACTTCTTCACAATCCTTATACTTAAAAATATAAGTAAGTTCATAGGTGCCTGCTTGGTCAGCAGTAAAGTTTTGTCCAGAAATATAAAGATCAGCACTTTGTAATTCTAAAGAATAATCACGAAACTCCCCAGTAAAAGCGTCAGGACGAGTCATTATAGTGCCTTTAGGATTACAATGAATAGACTCTCCTACACAAACATATAAAGGAGTTTGATTAAAATAGATATAGTCGTATTTTGGAGCATAGGAGCTATTCAGTTTGTCTATCTGAGTATATTCACAAGACCCATTTGTATAGAAATAACGGATAAATAAATCACATTCATAATAAGGGCAAGTTACCTCAAAAATATTATCCTCATTTTGTCTACCATTAACTTCGATTCCAATGTCTGGTGAGCTATTCGTCACTTTTATTTCAAAAGTTGTTCCTCTGTCACAGTCAGTAGAGAGTTCTTTTCGTTTTACTGTTACTTCACTTAAGAAATCAGGACCAACCTCAATATAATCCTCAAGTGTTGCACTATTTTCTATATCATCTTTTACAGTAGTTAAACTAACATCTTGTGTACGATCTTCAGGAGAACCAGAGTAAGTAGCGGTTACTGTAGGTTCTGTAGTTGTTATACTTTCTTCTCGTGTACCTGGTAAAGTCCAAATGTATTGGTCAGCATCAGTAGTGGAGGAGGTGAATGTTACCCTTTCCCCTGCACAAACGCTGGTTTTATCTGCTGTAAATTCAGGGGTGTTTTGGGCATAGCTATTGCACACTAGGCATAGCATGATAATTACTAGACATAAATTTTTCATGTAGTATTTAATTTTATAGATGAATAACTTCAAACAAATGTTATACTGGTTTATTTTGTAGAAAAAAAGGTTAATGATCTTGAATATAACCTTTTGACTAGGTAAAAATCAATGCTGGTGTGACTTGATAAACTAAAATTTCGTTGTAGAAGAAGTATTTAAAATGTTGAGTAGAAAAAAAATAAGATTTGTTGTAGGGTGAATTTCTATTTTGATAGAACGATTATGTCTATCAATTAATTGCACTAATCTAAATCTTTTTGAAAATATTTACAAGTTTTTTTTTCCTGCTTGCCTTTTTTGTTCCATTACTTATGATTGAAAATACTTAGGAACAAGTGAAAAATAAGTTTACAGTTTTGATTAGGCAAATTTGAAGCTAGACGAGGCAAAAAACGTAGGCGATGCGAGCATCGTCGAGGAACCCGTCCTAACGATTATAGCAGCAAATTAAACAATAAGATGCTGAGGTTATTTTTTAGCTGTTACTCAGCTATAATCAGAATACTTCATTTTTTTAGCATTACTTAGTATCTTGTCAGGATGTTAATCAAATTTTGTACATGCAAATATTGAAACAGCCTATATTGTGCTTGCTAGGCATCAGCTTTTTACTATGTTTAGTCTTGTTTTCCAAGTTCTTAGGCTTTGAGGCATTGTATTTATTTACGGACATCGGTAGTGATACCATCAATGCTTTTTATCCACAACTTGTTCATACCGCCAATTATTTAAGATCAGAGGGGATTCCAAAATGGTCTTTTAATCATGGTATGGGACAAAATATTATGCCTGCTGGAACAGACAACCCAATAAATCACATCTTCTATTGGCTAGGAGCAGACCGTTTGGCCTATGCATTAGCCTATGTAGAATGCTTGAAAATTTTACTAGCTTCTCTTTGCTTTTTTCTTTATTTGAGAATGATGCAAATAGAAGATTGGGTGGCTGTAATTGGCGGGTTATTATTGGGTTTTTGTGGATATATTATTGTAGGAGGAAGTTGGTATGGGCATTCCACAACGGTTTTATATACAGTCTTTTTATTATTGGCTTTTGAATATTTATACCAAAGAAATATTTATTGGTTATTGCCCATTGCTGTTTTTTTACTAGGGGGAACATCTTGGTATTTTTCCCTAGTATTTATGAGTATTTATACAGTAGTACGTTTGTGGAGTGATGAGGTTTTGGAGCTTAAAAGATGGATGGTTTTGTTTATTAAAGTGGGGGTTCTAGGTCTCGTGGGTGTGGCTTTGAGTGGACCTGCGGTGATGTCGATTATCAATCGTATTCTCAATAGTCCCAGAGGAATGGGGGGAACGGTATCCAATATTTCTAGCCTTGCCAATGCACCCATTTTAGGGCTGGAAAATGGGAAGCATTATTTGACCGTTTTAATGCGCTTTTTTCACAATGATCTACTAGGAAATGGAGACGCATTCAAAGGCTGGGGAAATTATTTAGAAGCTCCCCTATTCTATTGCGGATTGATTAGCTTGCTACTAGTCCCTCAGTTTTTTTGTAAAGTGGATAGAAGAAGGAAAATAGCCTATGGATGTGTACTGGGTTTTTGGGCTTTATTGGTCATTTTTCCTTATTTTAGATATGCCTTTTATTTATTTGCAGGAGACTATTACAAAAGTGCTTTGTCCCTATTTATTCCACTAAGCTTGTTGTTGATGGCGATGTGGGCTTTGCATGAGGTGATGAAGGACAGAAAAGTACATTTACCCACATTAGGTATTAGTGGAGGTATATTATTGCTTATTTTATGGTTGGCACCTTATCTTTTTGCTTATACTTCTATTGTAGACACTAATTTACAATGGGTGGTCAGTATTTTTCTACTGCTTTATAGCATTATTTTAGCAGGTTTAGCCCATCCACAATGGGGGAATTTTTGTCGATGGATATTATTGGTATTGGTCGTTTTAGAATTAGGCTTATTCAATTATTCAACCATTAATAATCGAATGAGTATTAGCACTAAAAAATGGGAAAGTCGGTTAGGTTATAATGATTATACCAAAGAGGCAGTTGAATTTTTGAGACAAACAGATGAGTCGTTTTATCGAATAGAAAAAGATTACCACTCTGGTCTAGCCAAGCATAAAAGTCTGAATGATGCCAAAGTACAAACTTATCACGGTACTTCCTCTTATGCCTCTTTTAATCAACGCTATTATGTGCGGTTTTTGCAGGAAATGGGGGTCATTCGACAAGGAAAGGAGGATCAAACCCGTTGGATTAGAGGTTTGAAAAAGTATGCTGCTTTGCAATCTTTAAATAGTGTAAAATATCATTTGACAAAGAAAGATGCCAAAGTCAGTAGTAAATTGCGGCCTGCTAAGATTGGGCAATATGGAGATATAGAAGTGTATCGGAATAAGTATGTACAGCCTTTTGGTTTTGCCTACAAACAATTTATGAACACTAAGGATTTTGAAAAAGTACCTAAGAAAAACAGAGGACTAGCAATTTTAAAGGCGGCTCTTATTGATGCGGATTTACCTTCTAATGCAGTTTTAGATACTTTTCCTAAATTGGGTAAAAAATCTTGGAAAAATTATTACCAAATAGAGGAAGCATTGAAAATTAAGGAAGGAGGTTATGGACAGAATTTTATTAAAGGGACTATTAAAGTGAGTGATTTGTCTGTACTCTATTTTTCTATTCCTTATGATAAAGGTTGGCAATTGTGGGTGAATGGGGAGACTGCTCCTTTGCATTTGGTCAATATTGGCTTTATGGGAACGATTCTCCAACAAGCGGGAGAATATACGATTGAATTGCGCTATCAACCACCTTTTTACTGGCTCGGATGGGCTTGTTTTGTCTTGGCTTTAGTTGCCTTGATTGGCTTAATGCTTATTGGATTTAGAAAATAACAAACATAAATACTTATATACAGATGAGAACTATTATTTTGATTGTATTATGGATGAGTTTAGGATTGGCTTGCACTTCTACCTCAAAAAAAAATGAGGCAGATAAAGTTAAACAAGCAACGGAATCAACAAGTACAGCCGCTTCAACGATTAGTGAAGTATTGGCTCCACAGGCTTTTGTGGATAAATTGAAAGAAAAACCTGAAGCACAATTATTGGATATACGTACTTCAGAAGAATTAGCAGAAACAGGCAAAATTGAGGGGGCTTTACATATGGATTTTTATGCTAATGATTTTAAAACGAAACTCTTAGAGTTGAATAAAGAGCAGGCTGTTTTTGTTTATTGTAGGAGTGGTGGACGAAGTGGAAAAAGTGCAAAAATGTTGAAAAATGCAGGCTTTAAGGAGGTGTATGACCTAGAAGGAGGTATGACAAAGTGGACAAAAGAGAGCAAACCTGTAGTCAAGTAATGCATGATTTCATTATTTTATTCTGTCACATTTATGCAAGCTTATAAAAAAAATAATAAAATTTGATTTTTAATTTAGGAGTATTTCAAATTTAAATAATTTTGGTATGAAAAAAATGCTAGGATATTGAAAGTTAATATGCATAAGGATTTAAGTTAAATAGTGACATTAAATTATATTGTTGGTCATAATCAATTCATTATTAAAACACTAGTTCTCATATATTAATATAGTGGCTAACGTTTGTCAGGAATTATTAAAAAAAAATAAACTACGAAACTAAGGTACATTACTTGCGTAAGAGTAAAGTGTAGTCATTAGAGAAACAGCAGCAATTTTTACGATTTATTTTAGAATGGCTACGTGTCAACAGCAATTTTATTTTAGATGAGTCATATTAAAGTTATATCAATCTTATCCGCTATACGGGAGGAAATGGTGAAGGGTATACCTAAGCCAAAACAACCGACTATAGAGGAGATCAAAAAAGAAGAGACGGAACGCACGTATATCGGCGGCGAGATTCTTCGATTTGAAGGTTTTGAATTATGGTAAATAGCAAAAAACAATAGTTGGAATTATTATCCCCCTACTCTAGTATTGGAATTCTAATCGCTACTTTTGTACCTATACCCATTCCTTTTT
>JAHDFT010000343.1 GCA_020628015.1 Bacteroidota bacterium | reverse complement strand
AAATAAATTAGTTTAATTGTAGATTATACTTAGACCTAGATAATTGGAAGTCTATTTTAACTGATTTTATTTTTAATCCACTACTAAAGGAAAGAAAAGATGTGTTGATGACTTTACTGGGCCGCTTTAGGATGAGATTGGAAAGGTAAAATATACTGTCTTCAAGGAAAGACAAAGAGGCTTTTATGGAAGTGTTTATTAGTCAACGATAAAACTGCTTTAATTGTTGCAAAAGTATCTAGGAATTATAGTATCATTGCAACTATTCGAGATTAATCATTAACCATTGATTTATGAAAAAACGAGTTGCCTTATTTTTTGGTTCATTTAATCCCATTCATATTGGGCATTTGGTCATCGCCGATACAGTTATTGCTCAGGCTGATATTGATTTACTTTGGTTTGTCATTTCTCCTCAGAATCCTTTTAAGCAAAAAAAGGATTTGCTCAATCATTATGATCGGCAACATTTGGTGGATTTAGCCATTCAAGATGATCATAGAATGCAAAGCTCTTCAGTAGAGTTTAATCTTCCCCAACCTTCCTACACGATAGATACTTTGACCATCTTAAAAGATCAATTTCGGGATTATACTTTTTCCTTAATTATGGGTGAGGATAATTTGCTACATTTTCATAAATGGAAAAACTATGAGCAGATTTTGGCAAATTATAACTTAATTGTGTATCCTCGGTTGGGTTATGAAGTGGATAAATATCGGGATCATCCTAAAATCACTCGTTTAGAGGTTCCTTATATTGATATTTCTGCCAGTTTTATCCGAAAAGCGATTAAAGAGAATAAGCCACATCGTTATTTTCTACATCATCGAGTATACGAATACATTGATAATATGAATTTGTGGAAATCGTAGCTTAGGAATGAGTGAAAAATAAGTGTACAAATTTTGGTTAGGGAAATTTGACCCTAGACAAGGCAAAAAACGTAGGCAATGCAGGGCATTGGCGAGGCTTTTTAACGCAGTACAGGGTTAAATTTATCAACCAAAATGCTACAATTATTTTTTAACTGTTCCTTAGAGCTAGAGTTATTCCACTTTACCAAATCCACCCCCTCCTGGTGTGTAGATCAATAAACTGTCTCCTACTTGAATATCGTAAGCAGCAATGGCAGCTAAAGGAATATGCTTGCCTGCTGCTGTTAGGATAAATTGTTGTCCTGTTTGTCCAGACTCCCCTCCTGCTAAACCATAAGCTCCTTGCTGACGATGCTGGCTTAGAATAGATAAAGCGACAGCTTCGAGAAAAGTAATTTTGCGAATAATGCCATTCCCTCCTTTAAATTTTCCTAGTCCACCAGAATTAGGACGAATCGCAAATTGATCCAATCGAACAGGATAACGCAATTCTAGTATCTCAGGATCAGTAATTCTAGTATTGGTCATGTGTGTATGTACCGCATCTGCCCCATTAAAACCATCACCAGCACCACTACCCCCACCAATCGTTTCATAATAACCAAAATGCTCATTCCCAAATAAAACATTATTCATCGTACCTTGACTACCAGCCACCAATTCAAAAGCTTTGAGCAAGGTATCCACTACTCGTTGACTGATTTCAGTATTTCCGCCTACCACCGCAGGACAAAGTTGAGGATCTGGATTAAATGAAGGATTCAAGAAAGAAGGCTGAGGAATATTGATTTGGATATGTTGGAGTAAGCCTTCGTTGAGGGGTAAATTATTTCCTAACCAAAGCCGCAAAACATAAATCACTGCACTATTCACAATCGCAGGATTAGCATTTAAATTATTAGGATGTACATTTCCTGTACCTGTAAAATCAATATAAAGCTGATTAGGAGAAAAGTTCAAGGAAACTTGTATCCGATGACCATCATCCAGATATTCTAGAGCCTGTTTAGAATGAATCTCTATTGTAGAAAAGGCTTGTAATAATTTATTAGCGACATAATCATTCAATGCCTGCATATAATGCTGCACAGTAGCAGCTCCATAATCTATCGCCATTTTTTGCAACGCAAGCACACCTTTACGATTGGCTGCCAGAGCTGCATTTAAATCCGCTAAATTATCTTTTAAAGCACGAGTGGGATAAGTAGCTTGGGTAAGCATATTACTAATCAATGACCATTGCATTTCTCCATTTTTGACCAAATAAGTAGGAGGTATCACTACCCCTTCCTCTGCCAAATTGGTCGCATTTGGTGGCATAGAACCTGGCCGCATTCCTCCTATTTCTGCATGATGCGCTCGATTCGCTACATAAGCCAATAAAGTTTGTCCATCTTCGGTATATACTGGACTGATTAGCGTAATGTCTGGTAAATGGGAACCGCCATAAGCAGGATGATTGGTAATAATCACATCTCCTACTCCAATGTCCATCGTAGCCAAAACACTTCTGACACAAACCCCTAAGCTGCCCAAATGCACAGGAATATGTGGCGCATTGACTACCAATTCTCCATTCACATCCAATATCGCACAAGAAAAATCCAAACGCTCCTTCACATTAACTGACAAAGCGGTACGCTGCAACATCGCTCCCATTTCTGTCGCAATAGCTTGAAAGCGATTTGTAAATAAACTCAATTGAATGGCTTGATGATGATGATCGTTTAACGAATTAGGTTTTGTATTGATAGTTTGGAGTCTTTCTAAAATCAGTATATCATTTTTACAATGTGCCTGCCAATCTTTTTGAATTAATAAAGTACTATGTGAATAAGTGACGAGTTGATTTTGATTGGCTGCTAAATGGGCATTGTTAGCATGAATGATTTCAGGAGGACAAAATTCTATTTCCTGCCATTGACCTTGTAAATAAGCTTGCTGGATTTTTTTGTTGCTTGTCTTTTGAGCAATATTTGAAGCAGGTGGAGCTAATGCACTAGAATTTTGTTGATAAGCCATAATCACCCGAATTGTTTCGACCTCTATAATGGCATTCTGTGGCCAATGCCCATACAATTGCTGATATTTTTTTTGAAACTGTTCGATAAGATTTTCCTGCCATTCTACTTCTAGGCTAAAAGATTGACCTTGTAGGCGGAGGTAAATAAGTGTTTGAGAATAATTAATGTTTGCTGCCGAAATCCCGTCAGTAATTAAAGCGGTTTGAGCTTGTTCTTGAAGTGTATTGATGATTTTGGGGAAAGTATCAATGACCGCATCTAAAGTTTGGAGAATTTGCTTTTCGGCAAAACGTTCAATTCGAGCATGATATAAACCCAAAGCACTCAATATACCTGCTTTAGGCGAAATCAATATGGTAGACATGCCTAGTAAGGTTGCAATAGCGCAAGCATGTTGTCCTCCTGCCCCACCAAAAGCGACCAAAGCATAATCTTTAGGATCAAATCCCTTTTGAGTTGATATTTTGCGAATGGCATCGGCCATTTTTTCATTGGCAATTTGAAGGAATCCTTCTAAGACAGCTTCAGGACTCAAATTTTGTCCTGCCTTTTTTACCTCTTGCATAATTTCATTCAAGCGATTCTGAGCGGCTTGAATAGCTAAGGGAATTTGAAAATGATCGGGAGCCAATCTGCCTAGTAATAAATTGACATCGGTGATGGTCAATGGGCCGCCAGCACCATAGCAAGCAGGACCAGGATCAGCCCCTGCACTTTCTGGACCGACAGAAAAAGTAAATCCATCAAATTGACAAATAGACCCTCCACCAGCCGCAACGGTCTGAATGGCTAATGCAGGAGCCATGAGTTGGGTATTACCAATATTTTGCTCAAAGGTATATTCATAGGCAGCATCATAACGAGCCACATCCGTACTCGTTCCCCCCATATCGAAGGAAATGATTTTAGAAAACCCTGCTTGCTGTCCAACAAAAGCCGCTCCGACTACTCCCCCTGCTGGACCACTTAATAAACCATCCTTTGCTTTAAAATGATTAGGAGCAATTAGTCCTCCTGCGCTGGTCATAATGTGTAAATGTCCATTTGCTAATTTTTGCGCTACTCCATCCAAATAGCTCTGCATAATTTGATGAAGGTAAGCATTGACGACGGTAGTTTGTGTTCGAGGTAATAATTTAATCAATGGAGCCAACTCATAGGAAATGGATATATCCTTCCAGCCAAGTTTTTCTAAGATTGCTTTTAATTGATATTCCTGTTGTGGATTTTTATAACTATGCATGAGCGCAATGGCGATACTAGTAATCCCTTTGGAATGAAGCCTTTCTGATAAATTAATAATCGCTTTTTCATCTATTGTTTGGAGAACTTCCCCATTTGCATCCAAACGTTCCTCTATCTCTACAACTAAATCATAAAGTGGTTTTGGTTTTTGAATATTTAAGGCAAATAGATCAGGACGTTGTTGGGTACCAATCTCTAGAAGATCAGCAAAGCCTTTAGTGATGAGCAGGGCTACTTTGGCTCCTTTATGCTCTAATAAGGCATTAGTGGCTTTGGTGGATGCTAGACGCATTTTGATAGGTGGTAATGCTTCATTTAATGGGCTTTGTGTGGCAATTCTAGCAGCTAATATGGGAGCTTCTTCGTAGGCGGTGAGTGTAAAGGCAGTCGGTAGTTTGATATTGTCTTTTAGAGCTTCTTGAAGGGTGATGATTTGTTGTGTTGTATCGAAATGAGTGATGATATAAGTATGATTAGGTTGATCGTTGAGGAAAAAAGTATAACCATTCCATAAATCCGCTTTTGTAGTAGAATGGCTAAGGCTGATTTGCAATTGATGCTCATTCAATTGGTGAATAATCTTTCCTTTAAGGCTACTATTACTCAGCACTTTTAAGATTTGACTTTCTTGATTGGGAGCAATGGCAAGGCAATCGGTAAATGTGCCGCCTGTGTCGATATTGATTTGCCAGTAATGCATGAAGGTTTGAATGTTTGATGGAGGAATGAAATTATCAGATCGCTTATTTTCCTATTAATCACAAATGTACTATTTTGCTTTCAAGATCACCAATCAATACTAGAATATGAAAAGAACGAACGCAATAGATAATCTTCGAGGCTTTATAATGGTTTTAATGGCATTAGATCATGCAAGTGCCATGATCGCCCGAACCCATTTTATGGAAATCTGGGGGATTGATTTTACCCTCTATCCTTCTATCGGTTGGTGGTTCACTCGATTTGTTAGCCATTTATGTGCACCAGGTTTTTTCTTTTTGATGGGTATGAGCATGTATTTATTTGCTCAAAAACGAATGCTGAGTGATTGGACGACTGGTAAGATCAATACTTATTTTTTGAAAAGAGGTGGATTGATTTTATTACTTATGCTTTTCTTGGAATTTCCTGCTTGGGCTTTTGGAGGTTCCTTTAGTCAAGTAGATCGAGGTGGATTTAATATGCCTGGCTTTTTTGAAGGTGGATTTTTTATTCCCTCTACGGTATTATATGGGCTAGGTATGTGTATGATTATAGGGGCTTTTTTGTGGAAGCTACCGAAAATAATATTAGGATTGATTACGGTGTTAAGTTTTGCCTTTTCTGCTTGGTATATTGGTCAATTATCCCCTACAGCTACTTTTAATCCAATCGCTGTATTTTTGTATACTCCTGGAATTACCAAAGGAGCCATGAGCCTCTACCCTGTCATTCCTTGGATTGGTGTCACTACTTTTGGGATGCTATGGGGCAAACTCTATCAAGAATACAAAGAACGCATCTACCCTATTTCTTTGGTGACTGGACTCGTTTTTATCGCTGTATTTCTAGGACTCCGTTTTTTAGAGGTCATGAATTTTCAAAAGGCTGCCTATCACGATTGGATTTCCTTTTTTACCTTGATTAAATATCCCCCTAGCCTTTGTTTTATATTAATTACTTGTGGCATCAATCTGGTTTTATTCTACCTATTTTCCAAATTAGAACGCTTTTCAACACTTTTACGACCGATTAATTTATTCGGTAAGACAGCCATGTTCTACTATATCGTTCATTTGTATCTATATGGTTTATTGGGTATTGCTTTTCCTATGGGTAGTTCGATTTATACTTTGTATGGAATGTGGTTGATGGGTTTGGTGATTCTTTATTTTATTTGTCAATGGTATTTAGGATTTAAGCGAGCTAAACCGAGTGATTCTATTTGGAAAATGATTTGATGGGGACTTGGATAAAAGCTTAAAAAATACTTTTGTATTAATGATGGAATCAAAATAAATTAGTTCATATGCCTTGATACTTTGTTGAAAAATAT
>JAHDFT010000342.1 GCA_020628015.1 Bacteroidota bacterium | reverse complement strand
TCGCCGATGCCCTGCATCGCCTATGTTTTTTGCCTCGTCTAGTGATAAATTTCCCTAACCAAAATTTGTACACTTATTTTTCACTCGTTCCTTGAAAAAGATAAAAAATGAATTATTTTGCATTAGATGTCTCTGATACACAGTAAAAAGGAGCATAATTGGGATTTTCAATAGGGAAACAAATCCCAATTACATCCCTAAGAAATCCACTCAATAACAAAAAACTCCTGTGACACAAGCATATAGTTCCATAGACATTACAGGATTAAACTTAATCCATCACTTTGTTATTCATGAAGGGAATATTATATCTATTGATAAGAACAAAAATCTAATTGTCAATAATAAAAAAGTTAAATTTATTGGAGCCGAAATCAGTTTGAATTTCTCCTTCCTACGTAGCCTTGACAATGGTTCCATTTTATTGGTTGATGGCGAACTAGAAAATGAAGAAAATGCATGGATTATCTCTACAGAAGGGGTTATTATGCACCGATTTTTTATTGGTAATGGGATTTATAGAATTGACATTCAATACAATAAAATTATTGCTTGCTATTGTTATTGTGAAGAACGCTGTTCTTTAGGCAAAAACAATATGGCTATTTTTAACTTTGATGGCTCAGTTTATGAAGTGCTGAATTTTGATAATTGTGTTGAAGTAAAGGCGATCTATCCCTATCAAGAAAATAAAATTTTAATCGCTCCATTTCCATTGAATACCCTATTATTAATTGATTTAGAAAGTATGGAAATTACTGAAGTAGACATAGACATCAATGTGATTGATATGGGGATGAATATAGTGAGAAGTATTAATGTGATTGGTTCTCGTATCATTTTGGGACTAGAACATAGAAATCCTTTACTAGAAAATACTGTAGAATGCCATTATTTAGAATTATATGAAGTAAACAAAGAGGAACCATCTGAGATTAAAAGACTTGGAGAGACGAAGGGCTATGGTTATTTTGTTAGTTCCAAAATGGATTGTTTGTATTTTTGTAATGGGAAAGATTTAAGTTATCCTGAGCGTTATGTTGTGCTTAAGTTAGGGTAAATATAATCCCAAAGCAGCAGCAATTTACTTGCTGAGAAATAAAGAATTAAAAATAATGATAAATTATTTGGATAATTTTAGTATTTAATGGCCATTTTCAAATAACAAATTAAATTCTTGTTTCATTTCAGCATTTCCAATCATGACGATTTCAGCTCCATAACAGAGCTTGGTCTTGGAAGTTAGTTTAGTAATGACTTTTTGATTTTCATTAATGGCAATTACCGAAAGCCCTGTCTTGGCTCCTATTTCTGATTCAGCTAGTGTCTTACCAACCAAAGAATTGGGGACTGGAGAAATAAAAAGGTCAACACCTTCTCCTAGAACTGTTAGTTTTTGACCTTTGATGATCGATTGAATCGCAACAGAACCTAAAGTCGCATAACTCAATACAAAATCTGCTCCTGCTCGATGAATGATATCAATATTTCGGGCTTCAGAGATACGACTTACAATCCTTAAGTCCTTATTTAAATTACGGCAATAAGAAGCGAGAAAAATATTTATAGTATCATCATTCGCTGAAAGCAAAATGGAAGGTGCTTCAAGAATACCAGCTTCTTTTAGTAAGTCGTAATCTGAAGCCTCTCCCTGAAGCACCTTGTTACATAGATACTTTATCTTTCTACATACATTAGGATCTTTATCAATTAAATTCACAAGGATACCTTTAGTATTTAGTGCTTTTGCTGCGGCAAAACCAACTCTTCCACCACCAATCACTAAAACAGGATTCGGATTAACATCGAAATCATGGAAAAGTTCATCAATGCTTTGGATTTGACCTTCATTTCCAATAATGACCAAAACACTATCGTTTGTCAATTTTTCATTACTTTTTGCAGGGTTCAACTGACCTCTTTTCCATACCGCAGCAATACTAACCCCAAATTTTTGCCTGAGATTGGTCTTTCGGATAGTTTTGTTAACCAATGGGGTATTATGCACCGCTAATTCTGCAATTAACAGATCCTCATATCGACCAATAGGATTAGATTTCGCATGTTGGGCATTTATCCTATTCGCTAACTGTTCGCCAAGCCATCTTTTTACAGGCAAAACATGATTAGCTCCTACCAATTCCAAAACATCAACAGACTCCTCTTCATTTGCAATAGCAATTATTGGAATATGAGGTGCTATATGACGAATGGTCAGAATTATTTTAGTGTTCTCAGTATCGCTTTTGTTTACCAAAACCAGCTGGGCATCTCTAATATTAGCTTGATTAAAGGTCTCTTCGTGATCCAATTCTCCCAAAATTACTGGAATATTATCCTCATGATTTTGTAGTGCAACTTCTGGATTGCTTTCAATAAGATAATAGGGTATCTTTTCTTGCTTCAATCTCCATATGAGGTCATTTGCAATAATGCCAAGAGAACAAATAATGATATGGTCTTTGGTTCCGACTGGCACTTGACGAGGAACCTTATTTCTATCTCTTGAATCTAAAAAAGGTACATAGAAAAATCTTATGAAAGCAAATGGCAAAACCACCAATAGCAAGATAATTCCAGAAATCAATACGATTATAGTAAATAAAAGACCGATATCAGATTCAAAAGTAATATCTCCAAAGCCCAAGGTGCTCATGACAGTAAGTGTCCAATAAAGTCCAGTAACCCAGGAATAATTGCGTCCTTCCACAAAAAACATTATAACATGGAATAAAATGGAATATATCAGAATAACTACCCCTAATAGAGCTAAGTATTTTAATAATCTTCTTATATTTCTCTTAAATGCCTTATCCTTTAAATAATATACTAATTGGCTACTTACAAATTTCATGAGTTGTATTTTAATAAATATAAAACATGTTAATTAATCTTAGGAACAAGCAAAAAAATAACTTTATATTTTGATTGATAAATTTGCCCCTATACTTCGTTAACGACTTGGACGATAAGCATTATCAATATCTATGTTGAAAGTGATACTCTTTATCTTAGTACCTAGAGCAGTTCGGGCTTTATCAATTGATTTCAAGTGAAAGGGAGCAGTCAAACCTAAAGATTCTATAAAGAGCGTGTGTAACTCGTCCATTTTTTTAAAACAAAGTTCGGACTCTTTTTGCACTTCGCCAAATGAAATCACTTAGTAACAAGCAAAAAATAAATTCGGCATGTTTGTTCGGTTAATTTATAGCTAGACGAGGCAAAAAACGCAGACAATGCGAGCATCGGCGAGACTTTTTAACGAAGTATAGCCACAAATTAAACAACAAGATGTGGGTTTATTTTTTAGCTGTTACTTAGAGCCTATATTTTCCTTACTAATTCTGTAGGTAATGAAGCAGATAATGCAGAAGAAACCATTTTTAAGGAGACGATAGAAGTGATGTTAGAGTAGCTGAAGTCTCCAATTAGTACCTCTATTGACGATATAAAATTCAAAATATGAAAAACACAATACTCCTTCTTTTTTTATTTTTTCTAGCTTGTGATTCAATGAATTGTATTGATGATAATGACAATGACCAAAATGAGATAGAATGGACTAAACAAGCAAGTATTCCAAAGGATTTAAGAATAAGCGCAGAGGTGGTGACATACAATAATGAAGCTTATTTAATGCCAGGAAAAGGAGGTTCTCGTTTCAGTATTGAGCCTGAAATATTGAAGTATTCCAATAATATCTGGTCAGAAATCGCAAGCTATGATGGATGGGCAAATGCGGGTAATTCTGGGGCTTGGATAAATGGCGATTTGATCTATTTAATTGGTGGGCTTAATGGGTCTGGTGCGCCTACAGATGAGGTGAGGTCTTTTTCACTAAACAATACTGATTTTAGAACCCAAAACGAAACTCCCATTCCATCTGGTAATAGAGCGTCAGTCAGTTCTTGTAACACAGATACAAAGGGATATATCGGCTATGGTACTAGCCATAATCCCGATTTTCAAATAGAAGATAATATATGGACTTATGATTTTGCATCTGGTATTTGGGAGTCGATTCCAAGTCCCTCAATTGATCAAGCACCTCATTTTTCTTTGATGACTAGTGAAAACAATTGTGTTTACCTATTATTTCCAAGCTTGGCAGCCAATAACTTTTATCGTTGGGAAGAAAAATCTAAAGAATGGATGGACTTAGCTGATTTTCCTGGGGATACAAGGACAGAATCTGTTATTGTTTCTACAGAAACCCATATTTATACAGGGCTAGGAAGAACAACATTAGGAGATGAACATATTTATGATGATATTTGGCAATACAATATAGAAAAAAATGAATGGGTAGCCTTTAGCCAATATCCTAGCACCCCTTTTCATTCAGGTTTTGCATTTGAAATGAATAATGAGCTTTTTTTTGGAGGCGGTGCTACGACGGTCATTATTTCAAGTGATTCCTTAAATGATGAAATTTATAGGGTGAAGGTCGGAAATTAAGCCATTATCCAAATCAAACCTATAAACCACAACACCAAACATGCAATCAACAACATCCCTCTTCAATCTCAGCCTCTTCCTTTTTATATTTACATTCTCCTTTTCATCTTGCAAACAAGAAGAAATGCTACAAACACATGCCATTATAATCACCTCAGAATCAGGAGAAAAACTAGCAAAACAGGCTAATGTATCTTTTCAAAAAGGCACACCTGAAGGCACCATTATTGAAATTTTTCCAGAAGAACAGAAGCAACCTTTTTCAGGAATTGGCACTTCTTTTACAGAATCTTCTGCATTTGTCTTGGCACATTTAGCCGAAGATAAACGCAAGGAAGTGATGCAAAAGTTATATGGAGCAACAGGAGCCAATTTTAGTATGGCTAGAACACCTATTGGAGCTTGTGATTTTAGTGTAGAAGGCAAGTATTCTTATGCAGATCAAAAAGGAGATGTCAATTTAGCTTCCTTTTCTATTGAGGTAGATAAACAAGGCTTTTCGGCTAAGAAATATCTAGGAATCAAAGCAGAGAAATATGACTTGCTGCCGATGATTAAAGAAGCACTTGAAATCAAGCAAAATCAGGAGGATAAAAGCCTCCAAATCATCGCTTCGGCATGGACGGCTCCTGCTTGGATGAAGGATATTGAAGAATGGTATATTCCTGGTACACCAGAGAATAATTACCAAGGCACAGGTGGACGATTGAAGCCAGAATACGAGGAAACCTATGCCAATTACCTCATCAAATACCTCAAAGCTTATCAAGCAGAGGGTGTGGATATTTGGGGCATTACCCCTGTCAATGAGCCAAACGGTAATAATGGACAATGGGAGAGTATGCAGTTTACCCCCGAAACCCAAAATGACTTTATCAAACAATACCTAGGACCTAAATTAAAAGCCCAGCATCCAGAAACAAGGCTGCTCATCTATGATCAAAATAGAGACCACCTCAAAGAATGGGCAGAAAAGATTCTAGGAGATAAAGAAACGGCGGATTATGTGTATGGTACTGCGATTCACTGGTATGAAGGGACGGAAAAAGTCTATGAGTCTACCTTAGAGGAGGTACATCAATTATTCCCCAATCATACGATTATTCACACCGAGGGCTGTATTGATGACCTAGGAAAGCCTGCCCCTCCTGGAATAGGAGATCCAATAGGTTTTCAAGAGAAAGACTGGTTTCAGAATGATGCATTTTGGTGGAATAAAAATGCGACCGATTGGGGCTATACGGCTCCTTGGGGCGCACCAAGTCCAGATGACCACCCGATGTATACCCCTGTTCACCGCTATGCTAGGAATATTATTGTTAGTGTGGATCATTGGTTAAGCGGCTGGATAGATTGGAATGTGGTCTTGGATCATAAAGGCGGCCCTAATCATGTGGGTAATTTTTGTGGCGCACCTATTATGATTGATACAGCAAAGGAGGACATTTACTATACACCAATTTATTATGTATTGGCGCAATTGAGCCAGACGATGCGGCCAGGGGATATCGTTCTCAAAACGAGTAAAGTACTAGGAGGGCTGGGTAGTGATGATTTACATGCTTGTGCTTTAATCAATAAGGATAATTTGGTCAGTATTCAACTTTTAAATACTACGAAAAAGCCCATTAATTATCATTTGAAAATTGGGGAGCAATTTGCAGTTATTGAGATAGGTGCTAATGCTGTGCAAACGGTGCGGGTGCAATTGTAGGGGAGGTAAAAA
>JAHDFT010000341.1 GCA_020628015.1 Bacteroidota bacterium | reverse complement strand
GATTCAAAATTAATTAGAAGGAAGCTCAATTCTTGTCTTATTGCCCTTAATTTCTTAATGTTTCCTCTTTTTAAAACATCTCGATAAGTAAGTACCCTATATTAGTGATGCAAGCTGTAAGTCTTTGATAGTTTTTTGTTGATATTTTCACTTCCAACTTGACAGATCGCTCCGATGGAGCTAATACTGATAGCTCCATCGGAGCTTTGCTGTTTGTAGAAAAAACAAAAACAAGGAAAAAAGCTCCATCGGAGCGACCTGTCAAGTTTAATAAAAAACGGTCAAGGGTTTAGGACTTGATCCACTAGCTTTATCAAAATACCAAAAATTAAACACAAATGAAATTACTATATATTCTTATTCTATTGGCTATTAGTTTTATGATTTTTCAAGCATGTAAAAGCCAAAAAACGCAAACGGATGGTAATAAGGCAGTCAATACACCATCTGATACGGATAATAATACTCGACCAAACCCTAATGCGGAATTACTATTCTTGAATTCGAAATCATGTCGGGGTAAGTGTAAGGTCTATCAAATTACAGTATATCAATCTGGAAAAGCGGATTATATGGGGAGAAAGAATGTCGCCAAAATAGGGGAGCATAGCCTCAATTTTACTAAGGAGGAATTGGCAACTATAGAGAAAATATTTGCGGCTAATGATTTTGCATCACTAGAAGCAGAATATTTATCTGGTGCTAGGGATTTACAGGGGTTTGAGATTCGTTATAAGGGGAAAAATGTGAAATTTCATAAGATGAAGGCTCCTGAAAATTTGAAGACTATTTTGGAGGAGATTAGTGGGGTGGTGAATGGGAAGGTTAGTGGTAATTGATCCCACTATAATAATGCTTCCTTGACCGTTCATTCGCCCGAAAAACAGAATCCACTTTTTGCGTATATTGTTGTAAATAAATTGATCGCTGAATAGGATTTTGTAGGCATTTAGCAATAACCTCCGCTCCTCTTATCCCACTATAAAGGGCAAAGAAAATGCCTTGTGAGGAAAGGGGATCAAAGGAAAGGGCAGCATCACCCACCGCCAGCCAAGCCTCGCCCACCACTTGGGTAGGGCGAGTCACGTTGGCATAGGTAGTTGAAAGATCGCTATCTGTAATTAAGTCATTTTTGGATACGATATAAGGCAGTAAATCTGTGTTATTCATAGTAGAAAAGAAAAAATCAGGTTGTTTGACCATACGAGCAATCCGTTCTGCCTGCCCATGAAAAGCGATGACCCGTTTATGAGTCGGTAATTGGGCAGAATACCACCAACCCTCAGCTACAGACTTGATTCTGGTAGTTTGGTCTTTATCTTCTAATGGGGTATTGACCCAAGCAATCACCGCCATTTGATCGGAATAACTCGTCCGTTTGACCCCAAATTGCCGCAATATGGCCGATGCTCGCCCAGTAGCATCTATGAGCCAATTGCAACTTAATGATTGGGGTAATGTTGAGGTAGAGCGTTTGAAATTTATAGTGTATTTTACATTAGTTATTGTAGAAGTATGAATCGCTCCAACTTTGGCATTATAATAAGCTACACCTCGCTCTTGTGCTAGTTGACGTAATGTCTGGTCAAAACGATGTCGAAGCAAATGCCAACCGCCTCCTTCTGGATTAAGTAGGGCATCCTTATAGGTCCATTGCTCCCTTCCCCAAGCCGAAGCATTAGCCGTACAGACTTGATATTCCTCTGGATGGAGTAGGGTATCTAGCCCTTGAATACCTAAAGTACGCAATAGTCGTATGGCTGCACCAGGTAACGATTCCCCTATTTTGAATTGGTCTTCTGCTACCTGATCCACTAATGCTACTCGGAGCTGGAGCTGCTGGAGCCTAAGTGCCGCAGCAGTTCCAGCAGGACCCGAACCCACAATTACTACATCATAATGAGGTATTTCTGCCATTACTTTTTCCTTTGCTTAATATCCTTAAATTCTTTCAGGTGCGCCGCACTTTCCCAGCCTGCCTCTCGCAATAAGCGGTCAAAAGCACTCAACTCTCCATAGCTCTTTAATAACATTCGAGCTTCTGATAGCTCCTCTTTCTTCTTTGCGGATAGATTTTCTACATAAATTAAATCAGGTAACCAATCTATATCATCGGGTTTAGGACGGGCTTCCAAAACCCCCATATCCCCAAAATGATCAATCATATACTGCATTTGTTCAGGTGCAGGATTATGGGTAGGTAGTTGTCGGAGCCAAGAAGGTCGATCATTGAAAGCAGCAATCCGCTCATCCATTGATAGACTGGTATCACACACTTTATTATAATTGGCTTCAGTCAGTACTTGATTGGGTACTCTTGCTGGCCAGAATGTTGGTAAATAAGGATCATATTCTATATCATAACCTGATCGACAAAAAGCCGTATCTCCTTGCCAAGGAATGGCCATCCATCGGGTTAAATCACCTGGTCCCTGCTCATATAAAGGTCCATCTATTTTAAGTATATCCGCATTAGTCAATTCTTTGCCATACATTGGATCAGGTTTCCCTTCTGCCCTTTGGCGAATGCGATAAGGTGCTCGATACATAGAAGCATGACGCATTGGCCAGGTCAATTCTGCGCCTGGATGAAAAGCATCTGCTAGACAAAAATGCATCGCTGCTTGATCTAAGATATCAGGTTGAACTTGTAAATCCAGCTCTTCTAATACTTGATATTTTACTGTAGGATCATAATCATTAATAAATTCTCCATTCACCCATTTACTCAAAGCATAATCAAAGGCAATTGGTAATGGCAGGAAAGTTTTAGGAGATGGTGCTTGACTAGGATCAGGATCGGTATATCCAAAGGCATCCCCATAAATCCAAGGCCAAGCTCCCCATTCTACTGATCTTGTGTTGGTTGCCCTAAAACTGTTGTAAATGGTTCGACGCAATTCGACATAAGGATCGGGATAATTGCTTCCTTGTGGTACTTTAGATAGTTTTTCTAATAAACTAGTATCTTCAAAATTCATTGGTGCGCCTGCTCCAAACATGGCGGCAAAGCCTTTGTTTACCCATTGTAAACCAGATAAACGGACTAAAATAGGCTGAATGTGTTCAGAGAAAGATACTTCTTCAGGAATCGGTAGCATCCCTGATTGTATGTATACCCCACGCAATAGATCGTTCATGGTTCGCCAGCCTGCTATATCTGGCGCAAAATTAGGTGGGGCAGCAATCACCCATGCAGGGTCGGCATCAAAAGTTTTATCTCCCACCATGACCTTCGCATATACAGGACCATCAGAAATGTCATCATACCAACCATTTGCATTGTTGAAAGCATTGTCTCGATTGGGATCATAGACAGGTTGATTAGTAGGACTAGCAGAGATGCCACTGCCTGGAACAACCAATAAACGTCCTGCATCATCCGTCTTCAAGGTACCTAGTTTAACAGGTGTATTTTGAAAATGGCCTATCATATCAAAACTATCATCACTCCTATTCTTCCCCATAATCTTACAAACTCCTGGATCAATGGCCAAAGCATTTCGATCACTACCATGCACATGTGCATTTCTTTTCAGTACCGTCAATTTTACCGTTGCAGGAATGTCCATCGCAGCATTAAACTCATACCAAGCTGCTTTTCTATTCGCCACATGTACTGCCCACTCAATAGAGCTTTGATCTGATTGCTGAATTTCTGCTACTACTTTATTGTTTTTATCATAGCCATAGACCCGAAAACGTGCCGCTTGCTTTTTGATTGCACCAGAACTGTCTCTAGTAGCTCCAAAGTCTGTTGGTTTAGGATTAATCACTTCTGGGCCGATATAATAACTGCTACTATCTCCTACCCTAGCCACACCAATACCTGGATGGATACGGACATGGGTAATACGTTCTATATCTTCCTTGCTTAGGCTGTAAGTATTTGTATCAGGTTTGGGTTGACCAGAAAATGGACATTTGACCTTTGGCAATTCAGGTTCGCCTGCAACGCTTGGTTCGGTTGTGGGTTGGCTGTTTGTTTCTTGTCTATATTCAGCACTCGTTTGGTAAACACTCATTCGTACTTCTGCGATGCTGCCTACAGGTGCATTGGCTTCGGGTACTCGCCCAATATTGAAGGCTAACCAATCTCCATAACGTTCTTGTTGTTCATCGTTTATATCTTGTTGGGGTAAGTGAATCGTAGCGACTTTAATGGGTTTTGCTTCATTTTCATCCCAAACTATTGTTGCCCGATCTAGTGGAAAATGCTCCTCGACATAATCTGCTCCTTGCTCACTAGCATCTGGGCGTTTTTGAATATAAATATCTAGGCTAATATCACTCGCCTTCATTCGTTCTTGTAAATCTTTAGCTAAGAAATTGGGATCTGTTGTATCGGGTTTTCCTGGAGAAACAGACAGACCTGGTTTGAGTATGTATTTACAATAATTATTTGCTCCTAATTTAAAGGGTACTACGCTCCATAAATTTGTTTCTAATACAGATAAAATTGGTTTAGCCATTGCGTCTAATAAATCTTTTGTTTTGGGTGAATGCTCCTTAATCCATTCGTCACCGTGTCCTTCTAGGCTTGCTTTGGTGAAATTACACATATCGCTTGCATTGTCTACAAAAAAGAAGGGTACATTTTGTAGCAAAAGATCGGCAGTATTCGCTCCATCATCCGTAAGTACTTTTTCATCGGGGATATTAAAAATCTTAATTCCTATACCTATTGTACTTTTCCAATCAGGTCTACCATCTGGCAAATCAGAAGAATAACGTACATATACTGGGTGTTCTCCACTATTGGCAAAAATACCTTGTTTTAATTCGGGAGGAATATCATCAAATATGTTTATGCTTCCTTTAATCGCACCATGAGTACGCAAAAATACAGGTCTTCGAGCTGGGCATTGTCCCTTAGCCACTCGCCCCTTCTGTACCATGTCGCAAAACATATATCGCAAACCTTCTATCGGGTCATCACAATCACAGGGAATTGTCGAACTATTTTTGGCAGCATATAGACTTTTCATAAGTTAGAATTGAGTTTGTATTATTTAATTAAAATCAGATATGTATTATAAATTAGCAACCTTTATAAAAATAATTTTTTTTTTAAATAAAACTTATACTCATTATTATGAATGTGGTGTATTGCAATATATTGTGGCGAATGGTAATAAAAGATGTGGTCAAATGTATTTTTCTAATGTAAAATGGTCGGTTAGGCAACTGAAAGATTAAATTTCAGCTTTCTGACCGACCATACTGTTTTTAATTATTTTTAATGTATCTTATTTGGTCACAATCATTCTATGACTAGCCACTTTGTCATTTGTTTGAATACGAAGCAAATAAATCCCATCTGGTAAATCTGTTGCCTCCAACTGTATTTGATGTGTACCAGCTACTTGAGGGCTTTCTTGTAGTACTTGTTTGATTTGTTTTCCTGTTATATCATAGAGATTAATGCTCACTAGTTCTTCTTGTGAGAGTGTATAACTAATATTGGTGTGGGTGGAAAAAGGATTTGGGGCATTGGATAATAGGTCAGGAAATAAAATTTAGAGCAACTTGTATAATTGGTTTTTTATTATGCTGTTATAAATTTCATGTAGAAAATATAAAATAAAGCCCAGTAAATAATAGATTGATGCTTAGTTTATCTTTTCGTTACAGCTTATTGGAATTGTTCAAGAATTAGGCTAATAAATTTCAGGAAAGTCTAGAAAAAAGAATAAGTAACAAGCAAAAAATAAATTCAGCCATATTCTCTATTTTCAATCCATCACTAAACTAAAATTAAGACTCTGGTCTTACTGCTCCTCCTCCAATAATTTGCCCATTCCATTTGGCTCGCATGGCTTCTTTTATATTGCTCAGAGGGAATATATGAGAAACATAGGGCGTAATTTTTCCCTCTTTTACCCATTGAAATATTGCGGCAAGTCTTGGAGGTCGAATGCTTAAATCATTTTGAGTTGCTATTACCATTGGGCTACCTAATACTTTCAAACCCTTGATTAATATCAAATTGGTTGGTAAACGGTTGGCATTCGGTGCCCCTCTTTTACCTTTACCTTTCGCCACAAATGGAGTTGATGCCCAACCTACGATCAGAAATCTTGCGCCAAATTTTACACAGCGTAAACTCTCTTCCGATATGACTCCGCCCACTCCATCATATACAACATCTACTCCCTTTCCATTCGTTAATGATTTTACCTCTGTTCTAAACCTGTG
>JAHDFT010000340.1 GCA_020628015.1 Bacteroidota bacterium | reverse complement strand
GTAGTGATAGGGGATAAATAAAATAGTGAAAGTATTTACTGCACACCCAATTAGGAATAGTTAATAATGATTGTCTCATTATTGACTATTCCTTAGTGTTTAGGCTCCCAATATTTTATAAAAAGAACTAACAATGAAACAACTAACTATAATCACAATATTACTATTCAACTTTTTTACCCTTAACAGCTTTGGACAAGAGATAGACAGTTTGCCACCTCAGCACAAAGCAATTAATGATCCAGCGATAGAAAATGAAATCATTCAAAAAGCAATCAAGCTTTTAGAGGAATATTTTATCTATGGGACATTTACAGAAAATGGAGAGACTTTTTCTATTAATTATTCTCAAAAGTTTATTGGTTTATTTAATGGAGATGAAACCTTTATTTACAACGATTCTAGGCATCCTAATATTAGTGATGAAATGCTACCTGTAAGGCAATATGTTGCATTAATCAAGAGCTGGTATCCTTCTGGGGTGTTTATTAATAGAGGCGAAACAACTTATGGTAGTCCTTATTATCACGGAGAGAATGGGTTGCCTTGTGTGGATATTTTTACTCAAAAACGAATAGGAGGAAAAACGGTTTTAGGGAAACAGCAACCGATTTTGAAGGTGCCTTTGAAAATGACCATTGTATTTAATGAAGATTTATCAAGGTACAAAATCCAATCTATGGGACTCGAATTTGCCCCTTCTCTGTTTATTGATGAAGAAACGCAAGAGAATAATGCCATTACTGCAAGACCAGTTGACCCAGAAGAGGCAGAATTAGATGATTGGGTAGAAGAGCGATACAAAGCGATCAATACAGTAGATACAAGCAAAAGTGCTAAAGGTTTATTTTTGGGTCTGCAATTGGGCTTATTTCCCAAATCACTAAGCCTTAATGTAGATGATTTACAAACGGAATTTCCTAATCTTATGCGTGCCTCTCCTCAAAGTATAGGTTTACAAGGAGATTTGCTCTATTTCTTTGATGAGCATGTCGGAATTGGGATTAGTTTAGGGTATCGAAATTATAAATCAAGAATTGTATTGAATAACCAACAAATTTCAGAAAGTAGCTTTTATGATATAGATAATGATTTAGTGGAACGTAGAGAACTCAATGCTTTACTGATTAAAGATGATTACCGTTTTGATTTTCTCAATGCCAGTTTCCACTTTGATTTTAAGTATCCCATATTAGATGAAAGCCTTGGTTTGTACTCTTCTATAGGTTTGCGTTATGGATTTATTGCCTATGAAGGGAAGGCTAATAATAAGATTAATGCAGATTATGTCAATCAATATGCCTTTTCTGAAAAATATGGGATAGGAATAGATGAATTCTATGGTTTTGATCCCAAAAACCCTGCGGAGGCCGTCTTTTTAGATGAGTATGATTTATTTGATAGTCAAGTAAATACCGAAATTCAAACACGTCCAGTTCAAGTAGAGAAGCCTTTGTCTGCTTTTATCAGTCTAGGAGCTGCTTTTATTCCTTCTAATACTTTTCAATTAAGGGCAGGATTGCAGTTTGAATGGGGCTTTAATCCGATTTATGAGCGCAATGATGAGGTATTTATTTATGAGCCTTTCGATGTGCAACAAGTGGGTAATGGCTCAGAGGTGGTGATAGATTACAATCCAATGACTGCTCATGCCAATAGGATTCAAATTAGAAGTATCGGGATTGAATTGGGTATTATTGCTCGATTGGGGAGGTAGTGTGGCCATTTGTAGAAAGAATTAAACATATTAGTGATGGATTAGAAATAAATTAGGCCGAAATAGGCTTTCCATTATTTAGCCTAAGACAAGGCGCAAAAATAGCGCATACATGGAATGTACGTGATATTTTTGCAACGCAGTATTAGGCTAAATAATAAAGGATATGGTCTAATTTACTTCTGTTCGATCACTTAAGGAGTAATATTATTAAAAATATGTAATGATTTTAATTCTTCTCTTAATGTCCTAATATAGAACCAAACCAAACTATAAAGCCTCATTATCATTATAGTAGAATCGCATTACAGCGTTACAATAATGATAATGAGGCTATTGTATTTTGATTATTTTCCTCTATTTTTTTATATGGGAACAGTCAAAAAATAATTGTATTATTTTGATTGATAAACTTAACCCTATACTTCGTTAAAAAGCCTCGCCAATGTCCTGCATTGCCTACGTTTTTTGCCTTGTCTAGTGTCAAATCTCTCTAATCAAAATTTGTACACTTATTTTTAACTTGTTCTTTGGCTAATGCACCAATTTAAAAATCCTATTCCATCTAAACTTCACATCTCCACTAAATAATTTGGCGAAAAAGCTCCTGCCTTTTCTTTGTGGACTAGAATAATCTTGAATGGACATCCAAACCAGTACGGCTTTTCCTACAACATGATCCTCTGGTACAAAACCCCAATAACGAGAATCAGAAGAACGATGACGATTATCTCCCATCATAAAATAATAATCCATCTGGAAGGTATATTCGGTAGCTACTTCACCATTAATATAAATCTGTCCACCCTTTACTTCCACTTCATTGCCTTCATAAAAACCAATCACCCTTTTGTAGAGGGATATATTTTTCATATCTAAGGCAATCGTTGCGCCTTTACTAGGCACATACAAAGGACCATAATTGTCCTTATTCCAAACCATCATATCCGTATTAGGAACATGATAACGAGCATTATTAGGGAAAATATCTCGATCTGGTGCGCCTTTATCCGATTTGGCAGATTTAATGTCCTTTACAATTTCCATTTCATCTACCGATGTTACTTTATCATTTGTCAAAGGATATTTATAATGATTATTGGCATGTACAGAACCCCCTTCGGTAATATCTAGTTTTCGCAACATCCGTTTACTTAGTCCTGAACCATTGGTTTGAACAAAATAATCAAATTGCATAAATTCGGGATTCTCCGAAACGGTTCCATTGATATGCAACTGGGTATCTTGGATGCTTAGGGTGTCACCAGGTAAAGCAATACAACGCTTAATGTAATTTTCTCGTTTATCTACAGGACGGAAATCTTCCATTGGATAGTTGAATACAACGACATCATCCCTTTTAATATCTTGAAAACCAGGTATTCGCATATACGGCAATTTAATCCACTCTAAATACGATTTGGTATTTCTAGTAAATGGCATGGTGTGATGTGCGAAAGGAAAAGATAGGGGAGTAATGGGTACACGAGGACCATAATTGATTTTACTTACAAATAAATAATCCCCTACTAATAAAGATTTTTCCATCGAAGAAGTAGGTATCGTATAGGCTTCAATGATAAATGTCCGAATAATGGTTGCAGCAATAACCGCAAACAATAAAGCATCCATCCATTCTCTTAGCACTGATTTTTTTTTCTTTTTTTTCCGATCCTTATCTTTTCTACCAGATGGCTTATAAGTTCGGGCTGTTTTGTTCGTTTCGTTTGGCATTTATTTCACTTTTGAAAGTCTGTTGTTAACTATGCGCTAACCGTCTAAAATAGCAATATATTTCTAGTAAAACAGTATATTGGTTTTACTTGTACTATTTTAGCGGTGCAAATATATAAAGCTTCACAAAGAAATCACCAGATAAATGTTTTTTTTGTGCGCTGATTTATTTTTACCTTAGTGATGGAACAGAAATAAATTCGGCCATATTCTTTATTATTTCGCCTAATACTGCGTTGCAAAAATATTACGTACATTCCATGTATGCGCTATTTTTGCGCCTTGTCTTAGGCTAAATAATGAGCAGAATATTTTGGCCGACTTTATTTCTAATCCATCACTTAGTGAATGATATTAATGTATCATTCACTATACAACATCAGTTAGTAAGTTGTCTCTATAAGTTTATTATTACAATTCAACATGAAAAAAATACTTTTTGTCCTATTAATTGCCTTGTTGATCCTTGTGGGTATATTGCTATTCAATACTTTACGATTTGAGTCTAAGCAGCAGAGCTTTGACCCTATTTCCTTAGCGATGCCCGATGATGTAGTTGTAGACCATTTAGCGCAGGCCATTCGATTCAAGACCATTTCTTTTGAGGATACCACACGCAAATTAACAGAGAACTTTATAGCTTTTCACCAATTTCTTGCCAAGACTTATCCTTTGTGTGATTCTTTGCTAGAAAAGAAAATGATTAAAGGGCTGAGTTTATTGTATAAATGGGAGGGAAAAAATCCACAAGCAGATCCTGTATTGTTAATGGCGCATCAAGATGTTGTCCCTATTGAGGATCTAAATCGTTGGAAACAGCCTCCTTTTGAAGGAAGAATTGTAGATGGTCACTTATGGGGAAGAGGTAGTTTAGATGATAAAAATTCCCTTTTGGGGATTATGGAAGGGGTAGAGTGGTTATTGCGAGAAGGTTATCAACCAAGCAAAACGGTCTATTTGGCTTTTGGACATGATGAAGAAGTGGCAGGGACAGGAGCCGCAGGAATTGTCGAGTACTTACAAAAGCAAGGGGTAAAACTAGAAATGGCACTTGATGAAGGGATGATTATTGCCGATGGCATGATTCCAGGAATCAGCCGCCCTACTGCTTTGATTGGGATTTCGGAAAAAGGCTTTGCCAATATTGAGTTGAGTGTTGCAGGAGTAGGGGGGCATTCTTCTATGCCGCCGCCAGAAACAGCGATTGGGATTTTGAGCAATGCTTTGGTGAAAGTAGAAAATAACCCCATGCCTGCTCATATTACCGATGGACCTGCTTGGGACATGTTCGATTATATTGCACCAGAAATGGATTTTGGGATGAAACTGGTCTTTGCGAATCATTGGCTATTTAAACCAATTATTGGAAGCCAATTGTCTGGAAGTAATACCACAAATGCCAGTATTCGCACAACTACTGCACCAACCATGTTATCTGGTAGCATCAAAGCGAATGTATTGCCTTCTGAGGCTAAAGCAGTCATTAATTTTCGCATCTTACCAGGGGAAACAGTCGATGATATATTGGCGCATTTGACAGAGGTGATTGGTGATGAACGGGTTAAATTGAGCGTCAGAGGACATGCGAATAATCCTCCTCCTGTTTCTTCTACTGAATCAGCAGCTTTTCAGACTTTGCATCAAACGATTAAACAAATCTATCCAGAGATTTACTGTGCGCCTGCCTTAACCATCGCCACTACCGATTCTCGCTTCTATACCCCGATTGCCAAAGATGTTTACCGTTTTTTACCTGCCATTCTCAATAGTGAAGACATCAAAGGCATTCATGGAGCTAATGAACATATTGACATACAGGATTATAAGCGAAGTATACAGTTTTATTATTTGTTAGTAAAAAATTTGACAAAATAATAGAGGGTAGGAATAGGCGTATGATAACTGCATTTGACAATAAACTGATGATTTTTTTGTCATAATAGTTTATTTTGCAATAAATAATAAAGGAAATGCGTTTGGAATATACAATTTTAACTATAATAGAGTCTATATCTAAAAATGAATACTAGATGAATGATTGAATAGTATGTTTTGTATAGGGAAATGATAAGTGAAGTAAAAATAATTCAAAAAAAATCAAGAACTAGGTAACACTTTCCAAATATAAAGGATAAAGAAGGTGTAGAGCATAACTAATTTCAAGGACATACCACAAAATTGATCAACAATCAAAAAAGTATGCCTATTACCCAAAGCAATGCTCTGTCTCCTTTTTTATCTACTACATAATACTTTTGGTAAATCTGTTATTTGAATTTTTTAACAAATATTTTTTAAGTTATTTTTGTTTTCATTGAACTATTCCTAGCAATATAGCGTACTACAAATACATTTTATAAAAGTAAACTATTAAGATATCTTATTGTATATTATTTCATTTTGCTAAGTAAGCATTTATTATTTATATTGATTGCATCATTTTAAAAATGATGTTTTGCATTGTATATCCTTTATTTTATTGTTTTTTGGTATAAACTGTTAATGCAATTTCCATTGATCACCCCGTCCCAGTTTTCAATAAACGTCTTGCAAACAATTCATTTTAAATATATAGTAGTTTAGTGATAATATCTAATTTTACCATAATGATTTAGATACCTGAAAAACTACTTGGAAAGGGTTCACCTTAAGCCCTAGACCTAATTAATACAATGATATAGGAATACTAAATAATGGAAGGTTATGCCGTCTGAATTTATTTCTGTTTCATCACTTACTACTTAGTAACGAGTGAAAAATAAGTGTACAAATTTTGGTTAGGGAAATTTATCACTAGACG
>JAHDFT010000339.1 GCA_020628015.1 Bacteroidota bacterium | reverse complement strand
ACCTGACTTTATTTCCAAACCCTCACTTCCTCTTAAAATTATATTAAATATTTAAACTACCCAAAGTCTTCCTCAAAAAAACCAAAATAATACAAGTATCTTTATAAATATTAGAAAATAAGTTTTATATTGCTGACCTATTCGGCAAATATCACTTATTGCCTCATATCACTACATCATTAGATGCTAAGTAACAATAGCTTACTTGTTTGCATTGCTCCAATCCTACTTGAAATTATTACACATACTCCTCCACTACATTTTATCAACAAGAACAAATATCCCATTACGATTAATTAATTAACCAATCATCTTTGTTTCTAGAGTCTCAAAATCACTACTTCAATACATCAATAAACAAACAAATCTATCTACATAACAAAATTCCTATTTAGTCCCCATTATAATAACATCTTAAATTACAATTACTAACGCTCATCAAATCAGCTCAATCTTTTATCATATTATTGATGATTGAGCTGATATTTCTATGTCTTTTTCTGATAAGATATGGTGGAGGAACTATGTCAACTACTAACATAATTATAAAAACAATAACATTTAAAACTTATTCTTTAAAAACCATTTAATAATTAAAAACCATGAGAAAATTCATTATTACCGCAAGCTGTCTCTTTATCCTTTTATCTTGCAGCACAGAAGTTTTTGCTCAATACAAATTCTTTACAGGGGGAACACTCAAATTTTTATCGACTACCAATTCTGCTAGTGATATTAAGTCTAATGCCTATGCGATCTCTCCTTATATTGGTGCTGCCGTTTCTGATAATATTTTGGTCGGTTTGGCTGTTGGTTATGAAGGATTGAGAAATGAAACCAATAGTGATAATTATACCCAAAATAACAATCTCGTCATTACACCATTTGCTCGTTATCGTGTAACACCTAGTGATAAAATGGGTTTGTATGGCGAATTGGGAGCAAATATTAGATCTGGAACTAGTATCGTTTCTGCTTTAGGCGTAGAAACAGATAGTAAAACAAGCGGATTTGGGGTTTATCTTGGTCCTGGTCTTGATTATGCTTTTGCAGATCGTTGGGTAGTGAATGCGCTTTGGGGAGCTTTGAGCTATGATACTAGTAGCATTAAAGATGTAGATAACAGTACTAGTACTTTTGGTTTAAATCTGAATCCTGCGAGTGTAAGATTAAGTTTGAACTACTTGTTTTAGTAATCATAAAACAAAGGGGGAATTGCCAAAACAATTCCCCTTTATAAATTAACTAAGCAGTTAAAAATTCAAATGGATATATACATTAAATTTTTTCTACAAAATCACCATGCACATAAGTCGTCGCCAATTCCACCCAGCCATTCTCCAAGCGACGCTTGATCCAAACAACTGATCCATCCTTTAATTGGTGACTCAAATCGCCTTGTGCATTCGGCTCCAAGCGCACATTTAAGCGAGAACCAACTCGCACAACCGCCTTTTGCAAACTTTTGTGAGCATCATTTTCTCCCTGTTGATTGTTATCACCATCATTATTGTCCTCCACATCCACATCGTCAATAACTATCGTAGGATCTTTAGCCATTTTAACCGCCGCAGCCGCATTCACTCGCCCAAAACCAAACTTAGTCGAGTGCTTGCCATTATACTCACTACTATCACCAATCTTATCCGCACTTTGAATCAAAATTTGCTTCACCTCCTTAGCAGTTAAATCCTTATTCGCAGACAAAACTAAGGCACAGATACCAGCCACCAATGGTGTAGCACCAGATGTACCTGTAAAGTGGGTATAATTGTCAAACTGGCTATCTCTTTCAACAAAAGGTGTAAACCAATGACTCGTTGCCCAGCTTGCTTTTGGTGCCAATAATGGCCAGTCTCCACCAGGTGCCGTAACGGTCAATTCTTTACCTCGATTAGAATACTGAGGGTGTCCATCTTTACTAGAAGAAGACCCTACAGCAATGACATTTGGGTGGGTAGCCAAGTAATTAATTCGATGCATCCCTTCGTTACCTGCTGCAACCAAGACAATACAACCTTTGCCATCTCGCCCTTCTGTGGTCAAACGATCCAATTCAAATTTGACATTATCACTCAAAGGATAGAAATCATCATCTCTAGTTTGTCCCCAACTCAAACTCACAATATCCACCTTCCGCTCAATACAATAATCTACTAACAAGCGGAAATGCTGCCAAGCATAACTTGTTCCATGCAATAACATCAATTTGGCATTAGGAGCCACCCCAACCGTTCCGCCCTGATTCAATCCTGCTGCCGCAATACCTGCACAAGGGGTACCATGTGTATAAGTTGTTGTTGTACCATCAGGCACACCTTCAGTTTGCATCCACATATCGAAAGCATGTAAGACTTTATTGGGTTCACTCAAGTCAGGGTGAGCAATATCAAAGCCGAGGTCATTGACCGCAATTTTAATATCATCTGCCCCATAATTACCTAGCTCTTCCCATGCCTTTTTGATACGGGCATCTGCTCCAGCACGCATTTCATGTACCGAAGTTGGCTCACCAGGAATGTCTCCATTATTCTCAATATGCCATTGTTGTCCTAGGAGAGGGACTTGTAGAGGAGGTAATTCGTACAACTCTGCTTCCCCGTCTAAATCTGGCTCGGCAACTGCAACAATACTTTCATTGGTCAATTTAGCCACTAGTGAGACGGTGTCTACTAGCTTTTCTTTAGTAGCCACAACCAGCCGATTATTCCCATAATCTTTGACCAAATTCAAATCATATTGATTCAATAATGCTTCGATTGCTGGCTTTTCGGCTGTAGATTTAAAAATTAGATAAATTTCGCCTGTTGGCATAAATAATTTACCGCTGGAGGCTTTGCGGTAAATCGGTACTTCTAAAGCATCATCTGGGGTATCTAGGGAACGAGTATTGACACTAGATTCAGTAGGCACTACCCCACCTTTTGCTTGTGCTGTCTTAGAAAAAATTTGAAGCCCACCGATTGTAGCAACTGCTCCTGCTCCATCTAAATTTTTAGAAGACGCTTCATTTAAACTTCGAGTACTTGCTTGATTTCGGGCATAAAATTCATTGGCTTCAATCAATTCAATGGTTCTACCATTGTAAGATACGGTTTTAAGGGTATTCATGACTTATTTGGTTTTGAGTTTGAAATATTTGTACCTGTTTTATGGGTGAATAATCTTTGGATGAATGGGCAATAAATTAATTAGGAGATTAGAAAATTGTTATTCCTCTTCCTCTTCATTATGCTTTTCCAAAAGTGGATTAGGTAAAGAGACTTTCACTAATTTGGTAAACCAATAACTTGATGTCTTAATATCATCCACATCAGCTCCTCTTTTCATTACTGCTCCCTTAGAACGGTCTGGAGATTTTGTATCCTCTACTAGTGGTGCAGGCAATCCTTTTTGATCAAATTTGCTAATGTCAAAGGGTTTTGTGCTACCAATAATTTTTAAATAAATGGTTTCCTCTCCTAATTGATAATGAGTGGTATGTTCACTTTGGGTAAATGGCACGGTGCCACTTCTTACTCCTTTTTTTGGATCTAATCGCAACATTTTTCCCTCTATTAAAGAATGAAAAATGGCAAAATCAGTATTGAGCAATAACATCGCATAATGCATAGGTCTTGGCCCTTCGTGAATTAATATGACAGATAACCTTGTCTTAGGTGGTGTAATCCCATCATCATTCTTGACATAGGGTAAAACAAATTCTGTCACTTTATCCATATTATTTTTAACGGCTGTTAATTCTACCAACTCACCAGCTTGGACTTGTTCGAGTTTTAGGGTGAATGTCTTGTCAAGCCACTGCTCATCTATAATTTGACTTTTTTGGATTTTTGGATGTTCTAGGGTTTTTACAGCTTCCCAGAAAGAAATATGGTCTAAATATTCACCTAATGTCTCTAAAGCGGATTTTACATTGGGATCATTAAGGCTCAATTCATCTGGCACATTATCATTAACTTCATCAATATCCTCTACTGGTATAAATGTTCTAGTCGGACTTTCTGCTGGCCCTGGTGTATATTGAATCTCCTCTACTAAAGGTTGATTATATATAGTATCTTTAATGACAAACTGGTTATCCTTAGCTTCGATAAAGTAGGAGGCTAAGGTAGGCTCGTCTACCCAATCTACTCTCCAACCATTTAACTGCTGATTGTCTGAAGAACAGTACGTTTTCACCACCTCTACTGCCGCCTCATCACCACTAATGTATAGACTTAAATCTTGGCGGTTCAAACCTTCAATTCTTGCTGTATAACTCTCTCCATCTACTAGACAAGATGGGTCTGTTGGGTTAATGGTACTGCTACTAATTTGAACTTGACGAATACTGGCGGTGGTTAAAATTTCCCCACTTCCATTTGGATTCAAAATATCTACTACAGCTTTTGAAGTTTTTCGAACACCATTTAATTGCCCTACATCTAAGACCCACGCCCCGTCTTTCTGATTCACATATAATTCTTCCGCTTTACTTACTTTCGTTCCTCCTAAAAAAGCTTTCAATGGCAAGTCAGGATCATTTCCATTAAATTCCATTTTAGGATGTTGGTTAAATTTACTAGGAATAAGGGTGGTAATGCGGCTATTCAGTTCATTATAGCTGATTGCACCATTTTTTCTGAGTAATTTGGTGAGATTGCTTGTAAATAAACCTCGTCCATAGGATTCCCAAGCACTTTCATGAGCTTGACAGGCAGCGAGGGTGATGTAATTACCCATTGGTAATACTTCCTCCAAAGTATTGGCCGTTTTTACTGCTTCCTCACTAATTTCTTCAGCAAAAATAAAATCCTTCCATGCTCGTTTTGGTACGAACTTACTAAGTCGTCTAGCCCTTAATTCACCTCGCATATTTTCGCCAGAATGACAGCAATCAAATAGGGTAACTACTTCTGCACCTGTATCACTCAATTGCTTAAATAAATAACGTAACTCCTTATCTGACAAAAAGCTACCACTTATCTCATTAGAACTATCATGACAGGCCAGCACCTCTAATTTATCATCTGTTTCTCCAAATAATTCCCCTCCTAATTCCTGAGCACCATGTCCAGAGAAATAAAACACAACTATATCTCCCTCTTCTACTTGGCCTAACATGCTAATTCCTTTAACAATATTGGCTTTAGTGGCATTTCTATCGAATAATGGAACTGTTTTGATTGCTAAAAACTCATTTCGGATTTCTGTTAAATACTTCATAAAATCCTTAGCATCATTGACACATCCTTTTAAATGTTGAATGTGTTTAAAGTTATTAATCCCTACAACCAATGCATATAATGTGCGTTTTGCAAGCATTTTAGGACTAATCTCACCAATTGGTAATTCATTAACGACCAGTTCTTCAGTTGTGGCATTTTCACCGATAAATTTGGGTACTACTTCTGTTTCACCCCATAGCCAAAAGCGTTTACGTACACCAATCGCTTTGAATAAAGGAGTGAGGTTATTTTCTGCTAAAATGGCAATATCTGTTTCAGAAGAAGGCATAATAGATAAGCCTGACTCTGCATTTGCCAAGTCGATTTTATCAAGTGATATATCCCCCTTTGCTTTTATTTCTACCTTTCCGTTTCCAGACTGACTATACAGAATTGTTGCGCTTGCTGCTTCTTTTAGCTCGGTAATCACCACCCATTTTCTCTTCCACTCCCCATTACCATTATCATAAGTCTTTCTAATAAACTCATGTAATGCGCCTATATTTTCAATACTTCGAGTTTTGACATCATTGGCTTTGAAATAAACGCCACCTTCCTTGCCAAACTCAATAATAACCCCTGCATCAGCTGCTCCCAGCATGCTATTAACTGGTGCCGCTTCTGCTGCGGTCTTAAATTTTATATTTACACTATGCTCTGATTTATATTCTAAAAATTTTTCTGGTGGTAAGGTTGGCCTTTCTTCAATCACAAAACCCAAATTTTTAAGGGAATTCACTCGCTCAAAAACGCCATCATGAAACACACCAATATCTCCTAATTTGATAGGAATAGCAGGAGTCCATGTGGCATGATAACCAAATTCCTTGGTCATCTCTTTAATATACTTTTTAAATGCTGCCATTAAGTTTTTATTTTGAAGGGTAATAGTATTATACCTGAAAAATACAATTTTAGGAACAGTCAAAAAATAATTGTACCATTTTGATGGATAAATTTATACACTTATTTTTCACTCGTTACTAAGAAACAGTCAAAAAATAATTGTACCATTTTGATGGATAAATTTACCCCTATACTTCG
>JAHDFT010000338.1 GCA_020628015.1 Bacteroidota bacterium | reverse complement strand
TAATCGTAGAAAATAAATCTAATACTACAAAAATGTTATTAATCAAAAACGCCAATATATACACCTTAGATGCCGAAAATTCAATGGCAGATAGCTTGATGATAGAAAATGGCAAAATCATTGCTGTAGGAAAGGAAGCATCCATATTGCATCAATATAGCCCCAAAGAAATTATTGATTTACAAGGCAAATACGTTTATCCTGGTTTTTACGATGCTCACTGTCATTTATTGCGTTATGCTCAAATGCTGGACGAAGCAGATTTATATGGGGCCACTTCTTGGGAAGAAGTCTTAGAAAGAATGCAGGCTTTTCACCAAAAACATCCCCAAAAAAAAGCCCTAATTGGCAGAGGATGGGATCAAAATCTATGGGAAAAACAAGCATTTCCAAGCAATGAACGCCTCAATGAACTATTTCCTAACATTCCAGTATTGCTGACTCGAATCGACATCCATGCAGCGATTGTTAATGATAAAGCCCTAGAATTAGTCGGATTTAAACCCGATACCATCATTAAAGGAGGGCAAATCGTTCATCAAAATGGAAAATTAACTGGTTTATTGATTGATAATGCCATATTTCCAATTGCAGAGGCTTTACCCAAGCCTTCCTTAGTAGAAATGGAGGCATTATTAATACAAGCACAAAAAAACTGTTTGGCGGTTGGCTTGACGACGGTTAATGAGGCCTATATTGTGAAATCAGAGATTGATTTAATTGAACGTATGCAAGCTTCTGGTGTATTCCAATTGAGAATGTATTGTATGGTTGCTGGAACCACCGATAGCAAAGCCTTCTACTTCAAAAATGGCATTTACAAAACAGATCGTTTACATGTGCGTGCCATTAAATATTTTACCGATGGAGCTTTGGGATCTAGGGGAGCTTGGTTATTAACTCCTTATACCGATGATCCAACAACTTCTGGCATTTCTATTCACTCGGATGAAGCCATGATGCAATTTGCAAAGGAATGTTACAAAGCTGGCTTTCAAATGGCTGTTCATGCGATTGGAGATGCCGCCAATGAACAAACCCTACAAGCATTCACCTCCTGTCTCCCTCCAAATAATGATCTAAGATGGCGCATCGAACATGCCCAAATCTTGCAAGATCACCATTTTGAACAATTTCACCAATTCAATATCACCCCCTCCATCCAAGCCACCCATGCCACTTCAGATATGAATTGGGTAGCGCACAGGATTGGAGAAACAAGGGTTAAAAATGCCTATTGCTTTAAGGATTTATTGAAGCAAAGGGGATTTGTAGCCGCAGGAAGTGATTTTCCAATAGAGTCCATCAATCCTTTATTGGGCTTTTATGCGGCAGTTGCTAGGAAAGATGTGCATGGTCAACCAGCAGCAGGCTTTCAAACTGAAAATGCCTTAACTCGTTTAGAAGCATTAAAAGCCATGACCATCTGGGCTGCCTATAGTAATTTTGAGGAAAAAGAGCGAGGAAGTTTAGAAATAGGTAAAATGGCAGACCTAGTAGTACTAAACGAAGATTTAATGACCATTCCTCTAGCTCAAATCCCTCAAATTAAGGTAGAAAAGACTTTTGTTGATGGGGAACTTTGTTTTGCGAAAGAGAAAACTACTCATCATAATTTATAAATTCCCCAAATAAAGCACTATATTTGCAGTCAATTTGGGGTGATGGTTGCATTAGTTTTAAAATTAACAAATAAAAAAATATATAACTAACGTATCTATCACCGAAAAAAGATCATAATTACTAAAACGAATCAATATGCAGGCAAAAGGCTTAGTGAAGTTCTTCGGATTAGCTTTAGTGTTGGTATGCCTCTACCAATTGTCGTTCACTTTTGTTGCCAATAGGGTGGTCAAAAAAGCAGAGCAATTTGCTCAAGACCAAACAGCGACGCAAAACATTAGTGATGCCAATTTGCTAAAAGAAGAACTGCGAAAAAACAAGAGACGGTATCTGGATTCCGTTGAGAATCAGTCAGTCTACCCACTTTTGGGTTATGACTATGGTTATGTCAAAGAACGCCAGTTAAACTTAGGACTGGATTTGCAAGGAGGAATGAGTGTGGTACTTCAAGTAACCCTTGAAGACATGATCCGTGCAATGGCATTCGACCGAAATGACGAAACGCTCAATAATGCGATTTCCAGAGCAAAAGAGTTGCAAAAAGAGAACGATGTGGATTTCATCACCCTCTTTGCTCAAGCTGTAAAAGAGGTCAATCCAAATGCTTCTTTAGCAGCACTTTTCAGTACGCCAGAAAATGACAAGATTACTCCTGGTATGAATGATGATGCTGTACTAGAAATCATTCAAGAAGAAGCAAAAGGAGCCGTCAACCGTACCTTTGAAATCCTGCGTACACGTATTGATAAGTTCGGGGTAACTCAACCAAATATCAACCTTAATGAGTTGAATGGTCGAATTACAGTCGAATTGCCTGGTGTTGATGATCCAGAAAGGGTACGTAAACTATTACAGGCAACTGCTCAATTGGAATTCTGGGAGTGCTATGAAAATAGTGCCGAGATTTTTGATATGTTGAATAAAGCCAATGATGCAGTAAAAACAAAATTAGGTATTGTTGATAATGCAGCTGGTGATAGTGAAAAGAAAGGAGATGATGCGGCTGATGCATTATTAGCAGATAACGATTCTACTGATGTTGATGTTGAAGAAGAAGAGGATTTATTGAGTGCGGAGAGTGATTCGATCAACTTCGAAGCCAATAATCCATTCCTTAGCGTTTTCCGTTGGTCGAATTCGCCAGGTGCTTTAGTGGGCTTTGTAGATGGTAAAGATACTGCTCGTCTAAATGAATACCTCAGAATGCCAGAAGTACAGTCTCACTTCCCTGCGGATTTGAAATTCTTGACTGACTATCAAGCATTCCAAAATAATGATGACGAAGATGCCAATAACAATCTTTTCCCTATTTATGCGGTAAGAAGTACTCGTCCAAATGAGATGACTCCTGCTTTGGGTGGTGATGTAATTACAGATGCCAGCCAGAACATCGGTGCCAATCAGGATATTGTGGTGAGTATGCAGATGAATAAGGAGGGAGCTAAAAGATGGAGAGATATTACTAGAGATAATATCGGCAAATCTGTAGCGATTGTACTGGATGATGTGGTTTACTCGGCTCCTACTGTTCAAGCAGAAATTGCTGGTGGTAGCTCGCAAATTACGGGTAACTTTGACATGGTAGAAGCACAGGATTTAGCCAATATCTTGAAAGCGGGTAAATTACCTGCCCCTGCAAGAATTGTGGAAGAAGCATTAGTTGGTCCATCGTTAGGACAGAAATCCATTACCAATGGTATGATTTCTTTAATAGCGGGTATCCTAATCGTATTACTATTTATGATTCTATACTATAGTAATAGTGGTTTTGTAGCCAATCTTGCCTTGATATTGAACTTGTTCTTCGTGTTTGGTGTATTAGCGGCTTTAGGTGCAACATTAACCCTTCCTGGTATGGCGGGTATTGTACTAACTGTTGGTATGGCAGTGGATGCGAATGTGATCATCTTTGAAAGGATTCGAGAGGAACTGGCAAAAGGTAGTGGTGTGAGAAAGGCGATTGCTGATGGTTATACCAAATCCTACTCTGCAATTATAGATGCTAACTTGACGACCTTAATCACAGCGATTATCCTTTACTACTTCGGTCTTGGTCCTGTACTTGGTTTCGCAACGGTATTGATGATTGGTATTTTCTCCTCTCTATTTACCGCAATCTTAATCACTCGTCTAGTATTTGATTGGTGGATGGGTAGAGATGGAAAACCTAAATTTGATACTGGATTTAGTGCCAACCGTTTCAAGAACTTGAACATTGACTTTATTAGTAAAAGACGATTGGGTTATATTATCGGTGGTGTAGTAATCGGTATCGGCTTGATTTCTATGATAGCCAGAGGATTTGAACTAGGGGTTGACTTCAAAGGAGGTCGTACTTATGTGGTTGAGTTCCCTCAAAATGTGAATACTACTGACGTTAGAAATGCCTTAGCTGGTCCACTAGAAGCTCCTCCATTAGTACGTACTTATGGTGGTTCTAACCAAGTAAAAATTACTTCTAGTTATAAAATTGCGGATCAGGCTGCGGATGTGGATAATGAGGTGGTTGGTAAGGTTTACGAAGGTCTGAAACCTATGTTGGGTGGTGCTTCTTATGAAGATTTTGGTAAAAATCACCTTCAAAGTTCTCAAAAAGTAGGGCCTACCATCGCAGATGATATTAAAAGAGGTGCTTTCAAAGCGACATTCTTCGCCTTATTGGGTATCTTCCTTTATATCCTTCTCCGTTTCCGTAGATGGCAATTCGGTCTAGCGGCTGTATTAACCATCATCCACGATACCTTGATTCTATTGACCATATTCTCCTTATTCCCTGGTATCCTACCTTTCTCCTTAGAAATCGACCAGACCTTTATCGCCGCCCTCTTGACGGTGATTGGTTATTCGATCAACGATACCGTGGTTGTATTTGACCGTATTCGAGAATACTTACAATTGAATCCTAAGCGTGATGAAAAAGAAGTAATCAACGAAGCAATCAACAGTACATTGAGTCGTACCATTATTACTTCTATTACGACCTTATTTGTGGTCTTAATTCTTTTCATCTTCGGTGGTGAGGTAATTAGAGGTTTCTCTTTCGCCTTATTAATCGGTATCATCGTGGGTACTTACTCTTCTATCTTCATCGCAACACCTATCGTTGTTGACTTAAGCGAGCAGTATGCAAAACGTGTGAAGACTGGTAAAGATACTGGCAAGAAGAAGAGAGGAAGAAGTAAAAGAACAAAAGCTGTGAAATAATACTGAAATGGGATTTAGTCCTATTTTTGTGAACTATTTCAATTTATTTTTTCTTAAAAAAGAAAGCCGATTTCTGTAATGGAAATCGGCTTTTTTATTAGATGATGTTATACAGTTCTTCGTTTTTCTTCTCTTTTCTTGACTCGACCTTATGGATTTTTGGTTCTTTTATCAAGAAAAAGAACAAACAGTTGTGAACAAGGGAAAAATAAATGATATGTAGACTAATCTACATTTTGCATAACATCAGTTATAAACTGATGACCAATGACAAGAAATATCCACCACCAATACATACAACGATGCCTCGACATCGCTGCTCTAGGCATCCCCAAAGCCTATCCCAACCCAATGGTTGGCGCAGTCATCGTACATGAAGGACGCATTATAGGCGAAGGGTATCACCAGCTATATGGCACAGGACATGGAGAAGTACAAGCCATCAATAGCGTTCTCCCAGCAGATCGGCATTTACTCCCCCACTCTACTATATATGTCAACCTAGAACCCTGCGCCCATTACGGTAAAACGCCCCCTTGTGCTGATTTAATTATTAAAGAAAAAATACCAAAAGTCATACTTGGAGCCTCCTTTGACCCCAATCCCTCCGTTGCAGGAAAAGGGATTGCGAAACTTCGTGCCGCAGGAGTTGAGGTCATTACTGGCGTACTAGAACAAGCCTGCATCGACTTCAATCGTCGCTTTTTCAAGTGGATGCAAAAAAAGCGTCCTTATGTGATCTTAAAATGGGCAGAAACAAAGGATGGCTATTTTGCACCTGCGGATGCCAGTCAAAAATGGATCAGCAATCCCCTCACCAAACGCCTCACCCATCGCTGGCGATCCGAAGAAGCCAGCATCCTTGTCGGCACCAACACCGCCCTCATTGACAATCCTCAACTCAATGTCCGCTTATGGGCTGGTCACTCCCCTACTCGCTTGGTCATCGACCGCTCCCTCAAAATCCCCTCCACGCATCACCTCCTTGACCAAAGTATCCCAAGCATTATCTACAATGAAAACAAAAGCATTGTTTCAGATAATCTTTCTTATGTTAAATTGGATTTTACAATAGATATCCTTCCCCAAATCCTCGATCATCTCTACACACAAAATATACAGTCGGTACTTGTAGAGGGCGGTAGTCATTTACTTAGCTCTTTTATTGATGCTGATTTATGGGATGAGGCAAGGGTATATATAGGGAATACGACTTGGGGAAAGGGTTTGCCTGCACCGATTTTGGATCGGCGGTGTGTGGTGGAGGAAGAGGAATTGGGAGGGGATGAGCTTGTTGTGTTGCGACGGGTGTGAAAGGTAGCGGATGTGACAAAGGTTGCAGAAAGGCGGCGGATATGTAATCCGCCCATACATGGTCTGTACTCGCACCATCTGTAAAAACAAACAGTAGGGGCGGATTACATATCCGCCC
>JAHDFT010000337.1 GCA_020628015.1 Bacteroidota bacterium | reverse complement strand
GCCAATTCTTTTACGCCTACAACATCAATAGGTAGTGGTGTGGTGGTTGAAGAACGAGGGGCAGTTCTAGTACCAACGATAACGACCTCATCAATGACTGCACTAGCTAAAGTAGCATCCCAAGTAACATTATCACCTTCTGCAAGGGTAAACTTCTTCGATTTAGAACTATACCCCACATAACTTACGGTTACAGTATAAGTACCAGGTTTTAATTTTAGCTTGTACTGTCCATCATTGTTGGTGACTGTACCAGCTCCACCAGGATCAGAGACGATATTGGCACCAATAGCCGTTTCGTCCCCTGTTTTTATGGTTCCCGAAATGGTTTGTGCATTTAATAGCAAGGGCAAGCTAAATGCAACAAAAAATAAAATTGTTAAAATTACTCTCATGTTTTAATCGGTTTGGTTTAATAAGATCAAAAACAAGAAGTAGTTTAGTCTGTTGAGATGTAAGTATGACATAAAAGCTAAGATTGAAAATAAGATTGCAATTTGTAGGAAATGAATGTAGCAATGTAAAAATAAGCTTCACCATATACCTTATTAATTTCATGGATTTTATTTTTAACTTATTGCTTGTTGCTTGCTTTTCCTATCTAAACCATTGAAAATCAACATCACACCAGTTATTTTAATCACTAAACTTCTTCCTAAATGTTTAGCATAAGGGTTTTGTCTATCTAAATTTAGTGATAAATACAAAGAAACTCCAATTTAAGGATGAATTAATTAAACAAAAATATCATTTTAACATTATTTGACACTTTCTTTTTCATTGATAAAAATCGTCTTTTAGTTGATAAGTTTTTTTATTTCAAGGCCTAAAGAAACAAAAAACGACTAATTTATATATAAATCACCTCATAAGTTTTTTTTCTAGTCGTAGTTCAATAACAATATTAGTAGGCTCCAAAAAACTTTCCTATTGCCACAATAATAACCACAATTAATACACGCCTTACCCAGACATTAGCATTAGGATAATGACTAGCAAAATTGGCAGCTATCCAAGCTCCTATAATTTGTCCGATGGTTAGTAAAATTGCCCAAAACCAAACGACTTGTCCCTTGTAGAGAAATAATAAAAAGGCAGGTGCGGTAAAAAATAATACAATCAATAACTTAATCCCATTGGCATATTTCAAACTATATCCAGCTCCTAGTACAAGTGCGGCTAACAATAATACGCCTACTCCTGCTTGTATAAAGCCTCCGTGAAATCCTACTAAGAAAAAAATCAATATGGTTTTCCAACTTTTTACCTTGCTCATATCTGGCTTTTGATCTGCCAGCCATTTTTTGGGGTTGACCAATACCAAAATCAATAAAAAAACCATTAAAACCCCCATTGCTAGATTCAGCATTTGCTCGTCTAAATCAACTGCTACATAAGCTCCAATAATCGCCCCGATTACTGCTGGAATAATCATCCACCATTTTCCTTCACTAATTAATAAGTCATTGTTTTTAAATGTCCTATATCCTACATAACTTTGAAAAAGAATGGCGAGTCGATTGGTGCCATTGGCCATATTGGCGGGTAAACCTAGAAATACAAGGACGGATAGGGTAATCGCCGAACCATTACCAGCTAAGGTATTGATGATACCAGCCGCAATGCCTGCAACAATAACGGCAGGATATAATAACCATTCAGGCATAAGTTCTAAATTATTTTATTGTATCAATGGAAGTTTGGCTACAAAGTAAGGTAAATTTTAAAGATTTTTGTAGTCCTAAATTAGTATACTAGATTTAATCTACTGAAAATCATTACTTTCTTTAAATTATGTAGTATATTCATGCGTCTATAAAAAAGGCAAAAAAGCAAAATATATGAAAAGCATCTTATATTCATCTCTTATAGTAGTAGGATTATTATTCCTTTTTGCTTGTAATAAAAAAGCGACCTATTCCTTTTTAAATGGGAATGAAATCATTGTTGATCCTGCTGCACCACCACCATTGACTGTACGTACTGATCCTTGCAGGGCGATTACTAACTATATTCCTGATACCAATCGTTTGGAACATATGCCCATGCGTTGGGTACGGGTCAATGCTCATATTATCGACCGTGAGGATGGGCAACACAATTTCCCTGATCCATTGGGACGAGAATTTGTCCGTTTATTGATTGAAATGGCGAATAAACGCTTGGCATCGAATGTAAAAATGCATTTACCTCCAAATAATGATACGCCTGTATTGCCTACTCGCTATCGCTTCAAATTAGTGGGTTCAGAGGATGATCCTAATGATGACGGCATCTATTTTCATCGAGATAATGAACTCTATTTCATCAATAAAAAAGATCGTCGAGGAGCCAATAGCATTTTTGCTAAAAAACCTTTTGATGTAGTGGGTAAACGCAAAAATGAGGTCATCAATATTTTATTTTTGGAGCATCATAAAGATAGCATTCCCTCACCAACTTATAAGGCATCAGGGGATGGTGCAGGAACGGCTAAGTGGGTTAAAATGGTAGGGAGTTATAATAATTGGAAGGATAATGAGGGTAAAATTAGCCTTGCGGAATTGGCCAATGGTATGGCGGCTTTATTTAACCATGAACTAGGGCATTCTCTAGGATTGGCGCATACTTGGATTGGCAATGATGGTTGTGATGATACCCCTCCAAATAATAATTGTTGGAATATTGATCCTAATAGTGAGCAATGCAATTCGATGGATAAGATTTCTAATAATGTAATGGATTACAATGCTTGGCAGGCGGCTTTTACCCCTTGTCAAATCGGAAAAATCCATAAAAAACTATCTACCAAATCTTCTGTTCGCAAGATGTTGGAGCCTACTTGGTGTACTTATCAATCGGATAAAAGTGTTCGGATTAGAAATGGTCAAAATATCACTTGGGCTGGTGCCAAAGATTTAGAAGGAGATTTAATCATTAAGAAGGGAGCTACTTTAACTGCTCAATGTGTTATTTCTTTACCTGCAAAAGCCAAAATCCTAGTAGAAGCAGGGGGTAAACTCGTTTTGGATGGGGCTACTTTAACCAATCGCTGCCAAGAAGACCAAAAATGGGAAGGAATAGAGATTCAACAAAAGGGGAATCAAAGGGGTGTGGTGGAAATGTATCGGGAGGCGGTGATTGATCGGGTGGTAAATGAGGTGAAAATTTCTATAGAAGGTAGGGATACGCAAAGGGAAATTAATAAGAAAACGAAGCCACAAGGTAAAACCAAACCGCCTGTGGAGGAATTGCGATAATGTATATTCGTCCTCTAATTTTAAGGTTTTGACAGAAAAGCAAATGGGTGTTAAAGTAGGGTTATTATAACTGTACTTTAACACCCATCTATCTTTTGTATAGTGAATGAAATGAGTCATCAAAATTGATGATTAACGCACCAAATTCCGCATCAAAGCCAAACCACCAAAAAAGAAGATGCCGCCTAAGACCGCAGGAGCAATCCAGCCCCCTTTGATCATATTTACATTGATGACCTGCATTACCGCCAGGCAAGCAAAGATCAATAAAGCCATCCCTGCAATCAATAATACTGTAGCAAATACTTGAACAATTTTCATGAGCGTTATTTTTTTGGCAAAACTAAACATTTTTGAGGAAAGTTGCATCATTATTATAGGCTTACAATAATGATACAACAAAGCTCAAAATAATGTTTGATGAATTCATTCCTACTGTGACATCATGTTTTGAAAACCACGCATTAACCTTTCATCCTTATTCTTAGCAAATATATTGCCCATTACTCCTTGCACTACTTGTTGTCGTTTAGCAATCGCAGCAATTTTATCGGTTAATTTCGTTTTTTCTGCCGCATCACTTGTACCCTCTAGCTTTTCTGTCAATTCCTCTTCTTGCTTTTGATAATGCCCCATGACATTAGCTACCGCCTGCATTGCGCCCATTTTTACCCACCAAGGAGAACCAGTTAAAGCAGCATCTTCAAATAGAGCCAAGCCACTATCAACAGTTTTATCATCAAAGCGTACAATATAATCTGAATAATTGGACAATATGCCCCATTTATCACCACCATCCTTAGCCGTTTTATAGGCTCTTTCAAATACTGCACCTTTTGAAGCATCCCCATGTTCTTTATACACACTCAACACACTCATCAATAAATTGTCATTATCTTCCTGCTGTTCTGCCATTGCCAAACCTTCTTCCGCATCTAGCTCTCCTACACTAGAAAGTGCGGTATTCATCACTCGGTAAGACTGATCTTTTTCAAAAATCTCCTTAAATAAAGCACTATACTTTTTATCACCCGTCTTTGATAATTTACTAATCGCTGCTGCTCTTACTCTTGATTTAGGATCATTTTTAGCAATTTTTTCCAATGCTCCTAAGAAGTCAGCATCCTTTTCCCAATTCTCAAATTTATAATTGCGAATGGCAAAATTACGAATCGACCAGAAATCGTTATTCAAAGCATCCATAAAGACTTTAACTACTCGATCAGAACGCTCCTCCCCTTTGATCACTTCCAAAGCTTCCACTTTATCCAAGTACTTAGGCGCACGGTCGAACTGCACAAAATAAGCATCCAAAGATTTATTGTCCATTTTGGTACCTAATAATGCTTTATCTGCATCCACATTCACTAATAATGGTTCCGTATCTGCTTTGAATTCAAAAGTCTGTTCTTTCTGTGTCACAAGGATTGTTTCATTCATTACCTTATCCCCATCCATATACAAATCCACCTTTAAAGGCAAGCGATAAACAGGCGTTTTGTCTGTATCCTGCATTTGCTTGATCATTACCTTAGAAACCTTATTCTCTGCATCATAATCATAACTAATATCCAAATCTGGATGCCCAGAAGCTAGGAACCATTGATTGAAGAACCAGTTTAGGTCTTGCCCTGATACTTTTTCCATCGCCAAGCGCAAATTGTGGATTTCTACCGATTGGTGACGGTTATCATTCAAGTAGGTTTTCAAGCCATCAAAGAAAGCATCATCTCCTAAATGCATTCTTAGCATATGTAAAATACAGCCTCCTTTATTATAAGAATGTCCATCAAACATATCCATTGGCTGATCGTGATAGAAGCGGATCATATCTACTTGCTTGCGCTCTGCCTCTCTCAAGTAGCCACTCATTTTGTTTTTCAACTCATGATCTGCTTCATAAGCTCCATACTCTGATTCTAGCCATAAACATTCTCCATAAGTTGCAAAAGACTCATTCAATGGTAGGTTTGCCCAAGACTCACAAGTTACTAGATCACCAAACCAGTGATGATACAATTCGTGAGCAATAATTTGTTCACTATTGAAGTCAATCAAATCTCTCGTTTTCGCTTGTACAAACTCACCAAATACAACGGCTCCTGTATTCTCCATCGCTCCAGAAACATAATCTCTAACAATGATTTGAGAATATTTATCCCAAGGGTAAGGTACCCCTAATTGCTCGGTGAATAGATCCAACATCTTAGGCGTTTTTCCAAAAATCGCCTTAGCATCTGCCTCATATTCTGGTTCTACATAATAATCCACCAATAAATCTTTCCACTCATCTTTTACTACAGCAAATTCCCCTACACCCATCATAAACAAATAAGGCGCATGAGGTAATTCTTGTTTCCAGTAATCAGTACGGGTTCCATCTTGATTTTTGGTCGAACTCATTAATTTACCATTAGATAAGGTAACATACTTATCTTGTACGGTCATATATATTTCCTGCGAAGTGTTTTGATTAGGAGAATCAATCGTTGGGAACCAACAAGAAGAAGACTCTGGCTCTCCCTGCGTCCAGATTTGTTGCGGCTTTCCTTCCTCTGAACCATCAGGATTGATGAAGTATAAACCTTTGCGATCTGTAATCGCCACTCCACCACCTTTTGGTAACTCATTAGGTTTTGCTGTATAGCCAATCACTATCGTATATTCCTCCTCCTTTGTGTAGGTTTTGTCTAGGGTAATATGTAGCTGTAAGCTATCAACATACTCATACTCCAAATCTGGTGCAGCCGCTTTTGGACTTTCTAATGCAACAGAATGAATATCAAAACCTTTAGCATCCAAAACCAGTTTATTGGTTGGATAATACCAAGGTGATAGGGTAATTCTTGCGGTACCATTTAGGTAAGCATTTTCCCAATCGAATTTTACTTTAAGTTCTGTATGAATGAGGTCATTATAAATGGTTCTTGTCCCTCTATAATCCTCAATAAGGTCTACTTTAGGACCTAAATCCTCTAATTTAGGTGGTTTAGGGCTATCCTCGCTTTCATTTGAGCTTTCATTCTCATTAGGCAT
>JAHDFT010000336.1:1605-6298 GCA_020628015.1 Bacteroidota bacterium | reverse complement strand
TCAAAGCCTCTTTAGTCACCGCCACCCTAGCCGTCGAAAAACCATTCATATCAAACTCCTCGCTTGGATTGACCCTAGTGGCAAAATAGTAAAGATCATTGTTCTTCTCTACATAACCCACAAACCAGCCTGTATTCTGTTCTTCTCTGATAGCCCAGCCTGTTTTAGCACTAAGCGTATATTGATCATTGGATTCCCTTTTCATAATGTTTTTGACCTTAGTAGTTGTAGCAGTTGAAATGCCTAGTCCTTCATTGTAGAATCGGATTAGAAAGCTGATTTGTTCAAGAGGAGTGATTTTTGAATTCCCTACCAGCCAAAAAGTACCTAAATTAGCTGGATATACCTCCATACTCCCAAAATCTAACTGTTTCAAATAGCTTTGCATTCGCTCTAGTCCTATTTTTCCAGCGAGTTCTTGGTAGCAGGGTACGCAGGAGACTTGAAAGGCTTCTTGGAGGCTTAAATCTTTTTCCCAGGTGGGCAAAGCTCGTTCTTCTCCATCCCATTTAAATATAGTTTGTTCATTTTCGAGAATTGTGGTTTCTAAGCCAATAATAGAATTGGGAATTTTGAAGGTGGATGCTGGTAAAGCTCCCTTTATTGCTTCTTCAAAATTATTACTGTAGTATTCCTGTTTTTGAGCATCATAAATCAAAATGCAGCCTGTTAAATTGAAGGTATCTAATAAAGTTTGTAATGCTGGTTTGACAATTCCTTCTCCATCTGTATTGATTGCTTTTACTTGTTTTTTAGTTCTAGTAGGTTTATCTTTTTGTTCCTTTGTGTTTTCTGCACAAGACCATGTTAGTAGGAGTAGTAAAATGGGGATTAAACGATGTTTCATCAAAACAATATTTAGTATAATATATTTTATCAATTCTCTCATTTCCACTTCTTCATTTCCGTAAATTCTGCCATGATGCAAGCTACATTCTATTCTTCTAAATCGCAATCCTTTAGTCCAAAATAATTTCCTTTTCAGATATAATGGTCTCCAAAGGAAGTAATAAATGTGATGTAGATTAAATTTCTGATTCCAAATAATGATTTGCAAAATATAAAAATGTAGGGACAAAGCATGTCTTGTCTCACACCTCATTCTCAAACAAAAAAAAGGATCTAACAAATAATGTTAGATCCCTTCAAAAATTTAGAGGTCGAGAGCGGATTCGAACCGCTGTACAAGGTTTTGCAGACCTCTGCCTAGCCACTCGGCCACTCGACCATTGATGTATCATCGTTGGAATGCAAAAGTAAGTTATCTTTTTGGGAATCACAAACTTTTTGAAAAAAAATGTAAGTAATTCTTTGTCTTGTAGACAGATAAAGTACTGTTTGTCATTTGGTAAGGTTAAGCATATTAAACGATAAATAGTTCCAATGGTCGAAAAAAAATGACTATAAAGTATAACTATAGTTCACTTTTATACGTTACAATACACAGCAAGCTAAGTAACAATACAAGATAACGACTTGATTTAGTTTTATTTGTTACTAAAAATTTCCATCCAATGCACTTTACATTTTCTCGTCCCATAGCACTATTTTTAATGGTGTTTTGCTTAGGTCTATATTCTATCACTACTGTTTTAGCACAAGAAAAAACGGTGGTCAATGGAGTCGTTAAAGATAAGCAAACCAATGAACTCCTGCCTTTTGCCAATGTGGTTTTTACAGGTACAGGACGTGGTGCAGTAACAGATATAGATGGCAAATTTTCCCTTTCCTCAACAGATCCTTCCCATAAGTCCATTACCATTTCTTTTTTAGGTTATGAAACAACGAGCTTTCCCATCGAAGCGGGAACAAGTCAGGAGGTGACGTTTATGTTGCCACCCGATGCCCGTTTATTGGAGGCGGTGGTCATCAAGGGAGAAAAGAAGGTACGTAAAGATACTGCGGCGATGCGTTTATTCCGTAAGGCAGTTAGAAAGGCGGAGGAGAGCCAGCCCGATTATTATGCCTATGAGGATTATACCAAGATGGAATTTGACTTGTATAATGTGAGTGAAAAGCTAATGAACCGAAAGATTTTACGTCCTTTTAGTTTCATCTTTGAAAATATGGATACGACAGATGCAGGAACGCCATTCTTGCCTGTCATGTTGAAAGAAAAAATTTCGGAGGTCTTTTTTAGAAAACAGCCTAAGAAACGAAAGGAGATTTTGAAAGCAACCCAGTTTTCTGGGGTAGGGGATGCAGATGATACGGAAGTAGTTGATGAAATTGTATCTGATTTTAATGTCTTTGAGAAGGTTTTGGTAATTGGGGATAAGAGTTTTATTAGCCCATTGACCAGAGGTTCCCAAATCAGTTATAAATACTTCTTGACAGATACCGCAGTTGTTGAACAGGATACTTGCTATAAGTTGCAGTTTACTCCGAAACGCAAAGGAGATTTGTGTTTTACAGGTCATGCTTGGATAGAAAAAGAAACCGCAGGAATTAAGTCTGTTGAGTTATTTCTATTGGATCAAGCAAATTTAAACTTTGTGACAGATCTCCGTATTTCTCAGAAATTCCAACGGATGGAGAATAATATTTGGTTCAAGTATTTTGACCAAATGGTGATTAGTATGAATATACTCGAAAATAAGGAACAACAAGCGATTCGAGTCGTACAGACTTCTAGTAGGGATAAAATACGGGTGAACCAACCTTTGGAGGAGAAATTGTTCAAGGGAGAGAATTTGATTATAGATGAAATGGCTTATAAACAACCAAAAACCTTTTGGACAGAGCATCGACACACCCCTTTGAATAAAAATGAAGCACATATTTATACTTTAATGGATCGAGTACAAGCCACACCAGCTTATAAGCGATATGAGTGGATTGGTAATATGTTGTCTTCGGGTTTTATGCGTTTTGGCCCTGTAGAAATTGGTAAATATCACCAGTTCATCAGTTGGAATGAACTAGAAGGCACTCGTGTTAAGGTGGGCTTTCGTGCGAATCGAAAGATGTTCCGTAAGTATTTTGATTTGGATGGTTATTTGGCTTATGGGGATAAGGATGAACTCATAAAATATCATTTGGGCGGACGAAAGATGTTGAAGCGAGTGAATAATAAATGGCATGCTGTAGGGGCTTCTTATCGTTATGATTGGTCAGATTACAATGCCCGTAATCCTTGGCGAATGCATGATTACACCCTTGCTTCCTTTATGCGAACCAGACCACTAAATGATCTTTTCCTCATGCGTAGAGCGCACTTATTCTACGAAAAGGAGTGGATTCGAGGTTTGAGTACGAAATTATCGGGAACGCATAAGACGGTGTATTCTTGGCCAGGTTCTTATGAGGTGAATTTACCTGAAACTGTTGATTCATTATCATCAGGAGACGATAATTTCAAAGTCTTAGAACTCAATTTTTATCAAAGAATTGCTATTGGGCAGAAGTTTATTGAGAATGCAAGAGGCGAACAAAATTCGGTCAAGATTTCTACGCCTATTTTGACAGTTGATTATACCATTAGTCCTAAAGGGATTCTGGGGAGTGATTACAATTATCAAAAAGTTGTACTTGGTCTAACCCATCAGCTCAATTCCTTCTTTGGAAGAACACGTTATGAAATGGAATATGGAAAAGTCTTTGGTAATGTGCCTTATGCTTTATTGAAGATTCATAGTGGAAATGAGACTTATGGTTATGAAAAGAATCGTTATAATTTGATGAATGAGTTTGAATTTGCGAGCGATCAATGGGCTTCCCTTAAAATCTATCACCGTTTTGATGGCTTGATTTTTAATGCGATTCCCTTGATAAAAAAGCTGAAATTGCGGTCAATGGCTGACTTTAGGCTGGTTTATGGCTCTATGACCCCAGAAAATCAACGCTATTTGGAACTCTCTAATGGACTAAAGAATTTGAATGGTTTTTATTCGGAAGCGAGTGTTGGTGTGGGGAATATTGCCAAAGCGGTCAGCGTGGCGTTTACTTGGCGATTGACGCAGTTGGATCAACCGAATGTGGTGCCGTTTGGGGTGAAGATTGCTTTTTCTCCTTCGTTTTAAATGTATTAGTAGATATATTTGTAGGAAAAACGTAGAGAAAATTCATGAATTTTCTCTACATCAACTAAAAAACAAACATTGCAAAAGTTAAAGGCAAGCCAAATATTTGGCTTGCCTTTGTTGATTGAATCAAGCTTAAATCTACCTGCCTAGTGTATACTAATTTTTTGTGTATTAATACGTTTTCGTTGCTCGTCATAAACCTCTAGGAAATAAATACCAACAGGCACTTTCGGAAGTTCAATCGTTTGCACTTTTTGATTAGCGATAAATGCTTGTGTAGGCAGAATTTGCCTGCCATATATATCGGTGATTTGATAATTGTAGGAAGTATTATCAGATAATTGCGTTTCCAAATAAATCGTATGCCCAGTAAGGACTGGATTAGGATAGAGTTGGACATGAGTTTCATTAGCTACATCTTCAAACCCAATTGGAAAATCACAAGCATAAGGTACTTCAATAATGAATCCCTCGATACATGCTTGAAGGGAATCTTGTATTGGGTAACTAGCAAGCCATATATCCGAACCAACTTCTCCAGGAGTAGGAATTGTTGGATTTGCTGGAGGAGTTAATATGTATTTATCACACAAAGCAGTTATTACACCTGCCTCATCACAATTCCCTGCTCGTATATCTAAAAAGCTTTCATTAAACTCAGGATAAAC
>JAHDFT010000336.1:0-1505 GCA_020628015.1 Bacteroidota bacterium | reverse complement strand
TCATTAAACTCAGGATAAACGGTTACAGTTTTAGTTAAATCTGCATTTGATCCTGGAATAACTGACCCATCTTCACATATAGCCTCGCCCACAAAAGTATAAGTAATTGGATCACATCCATTATTAATCGGCAATTCAAAAGGTACACCAGCTTCAATATTGCTAATTACCCCAGTTGCCTCTTGAATATTAATGGTTCCAGCTTCTCCACCAGGAATAGCAAAAATACCTTCTATGGTGATGCTTTCTCCACTACAAGCAGGTGATTGACTGAGGCTTATTTGAGGTTCTTTAGGACAACCAGAAGGACAATTAGTAGATACTTGAATTAATTGTGGTTCAAAGCAAGATGAAGGGGCATCTTCTAAAGTATAGCTGATTGTCCAGTCTTCATACATACAGGGGGCAGGTTCACATAAATAAACATCAAGTTGGTAATGTTGACAAGAACTAGTTACTTGACTTGCTAAACCACAATTGCCAGGTTGAATTACAATCAAGTCTTCACTAAATTCAGGGTAAACAGTAACTGTTACTGTCAAATCTTCTTCTCTTCCAGGAATTTCTAGTAGTGGAGCATGAGGAGTACTACAGAGTGGATTGGCAATAAAAGTATAGGTGATTGGATCACATCCATTATTAATGGGTAGTGCAAAAGGTACTCCTGCTGTAATATCGCTAATCGCACCACTTGTCTCCGTAATAGAACTATATCCCCTTTCTCCAGGAATACCAAAAATGACATCAAGAATGATAGAGTCTCTACTGCAAGCAACTGAATGACTGGTCACTAGTTGAGGTTCAGCAGGGCAATCAGGACCACAAGAATAGGGGACTGCAATATTGGTGGTAAAACAAGTGATTGTACTATCTGGAAATACACCCCTAATCAACCAAAGGTCAGTACCTTCTTCTTGAAATTCTGGAATAGTCGCTTCTTCTCCAATAGGTTGAACTTCATAATTATCACAGTCAGTCCCTATATAACCTGCCTCATGACATCTTCCTTCTATAACATAAATTAAATTAGGATTATAGTCTGGATAGACGGTTATTGTGGTAGTTAAATCTTCTGTTGTTCCTGGAATAACGGAGCCATCAGCACATAGAGCCTCTCCCACAAAAGTATAAGTAATCGGATCACAACCGCTATTAATGGGTAATTCAAAAGGAACACCTGCTTCAATATTTCTAATCGAACCACTTGTTTCTGTGATGGTAATGATGCCTGTTTCTTCACCAAGAATACCAAAACTTCCATCTATACTAACACTTTCTCCACTACAAGCTACTAATAAAGAACTGCTTATTTTAGGTTGAGCAGGACAAATGGAGTCATAGTAACAAGGCATAGTAGGAACTGGAATTTCTACTATTTCAGAAAAACAACTTATAGAATCATTATAAGTAACCAACCAAGATGGGTTTTCTGGGGAAGGGATGTTTTCATTTAGCATATAGTTTGTACAAGTAGATGTTAAACTAGGAATAGGAGGTGGGTTATT
>JAHDFT010000335.1 GCA_020628015.1 Bacteroidota bacterium | reverse complement strand
AATCCTGTTTAATTAAATGGGATTACAAGAGTTCTACATTTAAAACAAAAAATGCCAAGCACCATTCTACATATCCTTTTAGCCATCTTATTGGTGGTGAGTTCTGCTGGGCTGACAGTTAATAAGCATTTCTGTCGGATGCAGTTACAGGATATTGCTGTGCTGGTGACACCTCCTTCTTGTCATAGTAAGGCAGCTTTGGGTTTGCCAACTGCTTGTAGTGCGCCATCTGCCCAAAAAAGCTGTTGTAGTGCGGCTAAAATCCCTAGTTGTCATAAAGCTGCTGCTACTGATGCAAATGATGAAGAAAAAAACGGCTGTTGTCATAATGAAAGTGAATGGATAAAGACTTTCATTAGTCAGGTCGTCCCACATATTTCTCATAATATTTTACCAGATTTTGAAAGCCTTCTCAAAGTCTTGCTACCGATTATCCTTCCCCATTTAGATGGGATAGCTGCTAATGCTTCCTTTGTCACTATAAATGACCCTCCGCCTTTACTGCATCAACACAGCTCTGCTTGGGTGCAGTCCTTCCTTTGTTAACGATTTTTGAACAAGTAGTTTAAATTTGTTCATTACTATTCTAGGAAATACTCAAAAATCCCATAGGGATGATGTGATTATAATGAAATAGTCGCAACTAGTTCCTAAAATCCTGTAAGGATGATATGATTATATAAATAACGAAAATCATAAGGGATTATAATGCCACCTCTACAAGGTTAAATAATTTAAACTACGTTACTTCCATCTTTTCCCCAATCATCGTTAACCTCTATTCCCATGAAAGCTAAAATAATCTTTTTCATAGGCTTATTTTGTCTATCCATAGCCTATGACTCTTATGCTCAGGGACCACCAATTACCTCCGATAAGCCCATTATGTTGGGAGCCAATCGAAAATTGGTCAAGACTTTGAGTGAAATTCGCCAAACACCGCAAGGTACCTTTGTTCGGGTACCGCTTATGATCCATTATCTCCCTAGTTCAAATACCCTGCTAGGCATACATGTTCCTTTGGTGCATTATCAATTTAAAGAAGGGGTGAATGAAGCCTTTACCAGTCCTCATACAGGTTTGGGGGATATTAATCTACTAGGGAAATATCAGTTTTTCCGCAAGGATGAAGTAGGAAAAACGCTCCGAATGGTCGCTAAAGTGGTCGAAACCATCCCTACAGGTGCGGATATTGCCTTGAATGATTTGGGTAATGGTCATTTTCAAACTTATCTGGCTTGGGTAATAGGCTATGAAACCCTTAAATACGGTATTTCGCATGAAGTCGGTTATAAAATGGTGCATGGCTTAGATACTGATGAGTTTAAATATAAATTGGGTTTCGGGCTTCCTTTGTTAAAGCCTGTTTATCCTGTCAAACAAATCAATCTTTATTTTGAGTATAATGCGAATTGGATGCCTCAGCAAAATAATGTAGAAGTGCTTTATGCACAAGGTATTCAATATGCGATTAAACAGTTGACCATAGAGGCAGCGATTCAAGTTCCTTTATATCAAAAGGTGCCTGAAGTGATGGAGCGGAAGTATGGTTTATTGTTGGGTACTAGATACGTTTTTTAAAATTATTAAAATAGATTATCATGAAAAATATAGTAATTGTTATTACGCTTATCCTAAGTTTTACTTTATTAAACAAGGATATTTTTGCACAGAAAAAAAACAAAAATAAGGACAAAGAATTAGATAAAGTTAGTGTGATTGTAGAAGGTTTGGGTTGCCCTTTTTGTGCCTTTGGTTTGGAGAAAAAATTTAAGGAAATCAAGGGAATTAAGGACATTAATATTGAAATGGAAACAGGAGAAATGACCTTTGCTGTACCTAATAGCCTTGAATTGAGTATGGATGCTATTGGCGAACAGGTGACAAAGGCTGGTTATACGCCTGTGGAGGTCAATATCACAAGAGCAGATGGTAGTACAGAAACAACCGTTAAAGCTGATGATGAAACACCTGCCGAAGCGGAGGAAGGGGAAATTAAAATGACCCTATTTGCTGTATCTGGTAATTGTGGTATGTGCAAGGCACGTATCGAAAAGACGGCAAAGGATGTAGAAGGTGTGGTGAATGCCGTTTGGGATCAAGAAACGAAGGATTTAACCCTCGAATTTAATGCTGACAAAGTAGATGTAGAATTGGTGCGTTCTAAGATTGCAGCGTCGGGTCATGATACAGGAGAATTTAAGGCAAGTCAAGAGGTTTATGAAAGCCTGCCTCCTTGTTGTATGTATGATAGAGATTAAATCACTCCTCCTAATTGACCAAATTATCATGAAAATTAAATATCTAGTTCTATCCTGCCTTCTAGTCCTATTGATGAGCAGTTGCGCTCGCAAAGGCAAAAAAAGTGCCACATGGATTTATGATAAAAGTATTGACCTAGGGAAAGTTGCACCAATTGGCGTGATTCCCGACGGAGAACATTTTTGGATTACCGATAGCGATAATAATCAAGTAGTTCAAATAGATGCTAAAGGGGCGATTGTCAAAGCCTATCAAGGTTTTGCTCGTCCTATGCACCCTACTTTGGTTGATGGTAAATTATATGTGCCAGAATATACTGCTGATACCATTAAAACCCTAGCAGCAGGAAAAACAGGTTTCCTTCCTATTCTCGATCAACCAGATGCGCCTGCAAGTGTGGATATACTGGGGGATGCCATAGCCGTAGCTGATTTTTACAACCATCGAGTCATTTATCAGAAGGGGCAAGAAAAACTTACCTTTGGAGAAAAAGGCAAATCATCAGGACAATTTCACTACCCTACCGATGTGCAGTTTAAACACAATAAATTGTACGTGGCAGATGCTTATAATCATCGCATTCAAATCTTTGATTTAACGGGAAAGTATTTGCAAACGATTGGGGAAACGGAAAAAATGAATGCCACCACAGGTATTTTTGTTGATGATCGCCACATTATCGCTACCGATTTTGAAAATAATCGCCTCTTGATCTATGATCTTGAAGGAAAACTCCTACAGATTATAGATCAACATTTGAATAAACCTACAGATGTCTTTGTTAAAGGAGATCAATTATTTGTCACTAATTATAAAGGTAAAAGTTTAGGGGTATTTAGGTGGGGGAAGTGATATTGATTCCAATTCTGCAATTGTAAAAATACCTTATCAGCGAGCTTCGTTACATAATGTAATAACAAAACATAATAACGATGCTCGTTTTTATATGACGTAGCGTAAAACCCATTGGTCTTCAGCCGATGGGATGTAAGCGACCAAACACTAACCTTGAGTGAGAATGTACTGACGAATAGTATCTGGTGAAGCCTCACCAATTGAGCAGACGAAATAACCATCTGACCAAAAGGTGCGGTCTTTCCAAAAGTGTTTAAACAGAAAAGAACGATGTGTAGAATGCCAAATAGGATAGGTAGATTCTTGTTTGAGTTTACGAACAATAGACGTAATGGAAAGACGAGGAACGTAACGAATGAGAAAGTGGATATGGTCTAAATCTGACTCAAACACTTCAATTTCAAAATCTGAATTGGAAGTAATATTTAAGAGAATAGAACGCATATCTTCTTTTAACTGACCAGCAAGTAGCTTTTTACGGTACTTGCAAACGAAAATAAGATGACATTTTAGGTAATGCTTTGAGCGATTTGTAGAAATGTACTGTGATTTTTTAGACATAATGGAGCAAGTTTTTGTGAAAGTTTTTACCCAAAGACAGAACTTTAGGAGTATATTTGTAAACGTGAAAACAATACATAGGACATATCGCTTTGAATTAAAACCAACACAAGACCAAAAAGTGTTGCTGGATAAACACTTCGGTTGTGTACGCTATGTTTACAATCACTTCTTAAATGAGCGCAAAGAGCAATATCAGGAAAACAAAAAGTCTGATAATTACTATGCTCAAGCAAAGACTTTAACCAAATTAAAGAAGCAAGAGGAAACCATTTGGCTTAAAGAGGTGAATAGTCAAACACTTCAATTTGCTTTAAGGTCTTTAGATACAGCATACCTTAACTTCTTTCGTGGTAATGCTAAGTTTCCAAGATTTAAATCAAAAAAAAGAAAGAATAGTTTTACTGTACCACAGCACAGCAAACTAATTGAGGGTAAAGTTTACATCCCCAAATTCAAAGGAGGGATTACATGTATTGTTCACCGTGAAGTAAAAGGGGAGCTTGGTAAGATGACTTTTTCCCAAACCCCTACTGGAAGCTATTTTGTATCAATCTTAACCAAAGAACAATATCAACCAAAAGAAAAAACAGGTGCTGTTTGTGGGGTTGACTTGGGAATAAAAGACTTTGCCATTACTTCCGATGGTATCCAATTCAAGAACAACCGATACACCAAGAAATATGAAAGAAATTTAGCGAAAGCACAAAAATACCTTTCTCGTAAACAAAAAGGTAGCCATTCGTTTGAAAGACAAAGACGAAAGGTTGCCAAGATTCATGAGAAAGTATCCAACACAAGACAAGATGTATTACACAAGGTATCACATCAACTTGTATCTGACTATGACCTAATTGCTCTTGAAGACCTTAATGTTAAGGGCATGATGAGTAATAGAAGATTATCAAAGCATATTGCAGATGCGAGTTGGGGTAGGTTTGTGAGGTTTTTGGAATACAAATCAGATTGGAACGACAAGCAATTGGTTAAAATCAATCGTTGGTATCCTTCGAGTAAGACTTGTAATGTGTGCGGATGGATAAATCAAGACTTAAATCTTTCAGTTCGAGAATGGACTTGCCAAAATGGACATCGCTTAGATAGAGATGAAAATGCTGCAAAGAATATTCTGAATGAAGGATTAAAAATAATATCGGCTGGGACGGTCGATAACACGGGTGGAGACTTAAATCAGACTTCTTTCGAGAAGCACAGGTCTGTGAAACCCGAAGCCCATTTGTCTTTAGCAAATGGGTAGTTCACTGATGTACAAATTAAAGCTATGAAATGCCAAAAAATACCATTTTGGATAATATTCCCTTTATTATTTCCTCTTTTCGCCTTTAGCCAGAATTTACCTATACAAACTACTTGGGGAGATACTACATTAACAGAAAAATTGGTTCGAGTCCTTCCTGATGGTGAAGAGCTTTTTGTCATTGGTCATGTAGGCCCCGATATTATTTATCAACGACTTGGGACAAATCATGAAGTTCTATTTGAAGCAACTTATTCCTATGATGATACAGATGATGTGGAATTATATCCTAATGATGCTATTATAACAGAGGATGGCGAAATAGTGATTGTTGGAGAAATTTTTCATCGCTCTTCCGAAAATTTGAGTGGTTTATTGTATAAAATAGATAAAGCTGGTCATAAAAAATGGGATATTGTATTCGATAATTCAGGAGAAAATGAGGCGGATATTGTCAATGAGGCTCTGCGTAGTATTGAGCAAACAAGTGACGGAGGCTTTATTTCAACAGGATTCACCAATAATCCTACTCAAGACGCTGAGAATAATCAAGCGTTTGGCAATAATATGCTTATCCAAAAAATGAGTCCTCTGGGTCTTTCTGAATGGACTTATATTATCGAAACAGAAGGCAATGCTGTTGGCGTAGATGCTAAAGAGACACCAGATGGCGGTTTTGTTGCTACTTGTGATAAGCAAAAGGAAGATGGGACGTATAATGTTTATGTGGTTAAATTGGATGAAGCTGGTGAATTTGAATGGGAATTAGATGTAGAAAACCCGAATAATGGAGGTTGTAAGGATATGATTGTCAAGGAAAATGGAACGATTGTTATTGTGGGAGAAATGGCTATTAATAAACATCCTGAATTTGATATTTATGTTGTGCATATTAACCCAAATGGTGAGCTCATCCATCAATACAGTATTCCCAATAAGGCAGATAAAGTGGATGCAGGTTTTAGCATTCAAGCATATGGGGAAGGGCATTATGTAATCGCTGGTTATGGGTATAATGAGGTAAGCGATCAGACGGATATTATACTAGTGCATACGGATGGTTATGAACATGTTTTTGATCGTCGTTTTTATGGTAATGATGGCTATGATATTGGCTTGGATATAAGTTTATCTCCAAAAGAAAACCGTTTTTTGATTGCTGGTGGAAGTTTTCATCAAGGTAGTATGCAGTTTATTTTAATCGAGGATGAAATTTTACCCATTCCTTTGGCGACTGAAATGCCTGCAAAAGTGATGGATGGTTTAGTACATTATGATCCCCTAAGTTCCAATATTTACCTCAACTTGCCTTCTACTATGAATGGGCTTGTTGATTATGAATTGTTTAATCATGTTGGTCAA
>JAHDFT010000334.1 GCA_020628015.1 Bacteroidota bacterium | reverse complement strand
TATAGGGGTAAATTTATCAATCAAAATGGTACAATTATTTTTTGACTGTTCCTAATAAATAAAAACATATGAAAATCATTCATCAAAAACTTATCGTTCTTTTTTTCGTTTTTTTAACTTTTGGCTTCCAATGTGATGATGGTGAGTTATTTCAGGTTGAAAATAATTTTGAATTTGAATTGCCATTTGAAGTTTTTCCTGTTCAAAAGGAGTATAAAATAAATGATACTATTCAAATTTTTACTAGAATTGAGAATAACAGCCTAAAAGACCTAAACTCTAATGAGCAAATTGAAATAGAATGTATAGATCTTCCAATAAGATTTTATGTTGGAGTGAGATATTTCAATATCAATGAATTTGACTCAGAGCCTCTATTTGAACTAGTTATTGAGGCGACTAATTTTCAAGTTTATAGCGTTGAAAATAATGGACAAGCTTCAAATTTTGTTGCGAATATAAGCGAAGATCTTTTTGATAAAGAAACCATTAAAATAATAAATATAATACCTAAAAGAACTGGTATTTTTATGATGAACTTGTTTCAGTTTGGCGATATATATATGAATAGGGCAGAGGATTGTAGTTCAACCGATCCAATTTATGACCTAGTAAACATGACTCATTTATTTGATGTGGATGATTCAAACCCAGAACTATTGGAGGAATCTCCTCTTCCTTCAAATGTGATTCTTTCAGAAGATAGCCATATCAGATTAACAGAGGAGAAAAGAATATTTTGGTTTAAGGTAGTTGAATAATATAATGGATTAAAAATAATCGGTTTTTGACAATTTTTGAATATAACTTAGATACTTAAATGCTATTATCCAGAATCATTAGATTATATTTTTTATATTTGTGGTGTGAAAATAAAATAATTTATATTTTTTTTAATGTGATTTTTGCCCATCCTTTCAAACAACCTTTTACTTAATAAAACCAATTTTATGAAGAATTTAAGACTTGTCCAAGCACCTTTTCTAACTGTGGTACTACTTTTACTGTTTTCAATAGGCTCCTTGAATATGGTAAACGCTCAATGCCCTTCTGATAATATCAATCCTAGTGATTATCCATACGAAACGAACTTTCTACCAGAGCCAGATGATTTTTTCTTTAACCTAGGCGATAAAAGCATTAATTACGGAGCTACGCCACCAAATAGCCAAAACAAACCCGTTTTAGTTTTTAATCATGGCTATGTTGATGGAGCAGGTTTAGGCTGGTTTCTTACTGGACCTAATATGTATGAAGCAGCTTATAATGACAATTATAGAGTCGTTTTTGTCAATACGACTAGCGGAGACGGCATGTGGGTGAATGGGGTCATCCTGAGTGAAATGTTGGAGGATATTACTGCTCATTATGGGGTAGATGATGTCGTTCTTGTAGCACATAGTAATGGTGGTAAGGCTTCTGAAGTCGCATTGTTTTGTGAAAATAAGAGCCATTTAGTAGACAGAGTGATTACATTAGGAACCCCTTTCAAAGGAACACCGCTCGCTAGTTTAGCAGATGTTTTTGGTATTAGTCTCTTAGTAGAAATACTAGGCCTAGCAGACGGAGCGCATTATTCCACAACGCATTATATGGAGAATGTTGCTCGCCCTATATTAGATAATCTACCGAATAATCAACCCAATAAGTTTATTTGTTTTGGTGGTTGGGGTTACAATAGAGGCTCCACATTATTTGCGATTACAATGGATTTTGGTGGCTCTTATTTGAACAATACAGGAGCTAACTTTATTACAGGTGGAAATGATGGGGTGACTCCTTATTACAGTTCTACACGTCCTGGTGGAAATAGAGTTTGGTCTGGCTGTTATAATCCTTTTGGTTGGTGGTGTAATAAAGACAGTCGTATTGACCATATTGATATTGCTCAAGCCAAGCATGTCTGGAATGAAATGAAACCCTATCTTCAAGGTTCCTATAAAATAATGAATGAAGGACAAGATGATCTAGTCACCATTCCAAATGATTTTATAGAGAGCAATTACGAAATTTTGTCCACTATGGATGGAAATGAGGAGGTTTTAACAATTGGGAAGAACGCCCAAGATGTAAATATACATTTAATGCATTCTGGTAAAGAAGACGATTTTAAATTGCTTGATCCAAAAGGAGTAATAGCACAAACCAATGAAATTCAAAAAATCGAGACCGCATCTTCTGGGCATAATACGAGTATTCTAATGAATCAACCGCTATCAGGTAAATATACCATAGAATCAGATGCGGAGGAGTTTATTGCGCTAGTGGAATATCAAAATGGACCGAAATTAAGATTTGAAAAAATTAATCAAGTTTTAAATGAAGGAGCGTCGTTTTCATTGAATACAGCGATTTTGGGAACAGAAAAGGAAGCGGTTATTACAGGCGTTATTCGACAAACGATTGATGAAAATGGTCAAAAAGCAAATGAACAGCATATCATTTTAAATTTTGTCTCCAATAAAAATGGGCAATATCACTACACTTTCCCTAATGGTTTGGAGGAAGGTGTATATAGTTTGGTCATTAATGCAGATGGAGAAGACTATAGAAGAACGATTGTGTCAGGTTTTGTGGTTGGTAAAAATGAAAATGGTAGACAGGAACTTAATCTAGCGAAGGAATTGGATTTGAAAAGCTATCCTAGTCCTATTTCAGATCGGGTAATGCTTTCTTTTGATATTGTAGAGGAAGGCAAGACTACCATTGCGCTTTTTGATGCCTATGGCCGATTAATCAAAATAACCGAATTGACTGATTTAGCGATAGGTCAAAATACATTTGAATGGAATTTAGGTGATTTACCTAATGGCAATTACTTCCTTCAATTGACCAATAATCAAATCAAGGCGTGTCAACCATTACAAATCATTAAGTAATTTGAGTTATTTTTTAGCTGTTACTTAGTCAATAATAATGTAAATACAGGATTGTTGGTTTTTTTAGAAAAATTTTCAAACAAAACCTAAAAAATGAAAATCGCCTAACAAAATAATAATTTGCTAGGCGGTTTTTCGTTAAAATCATTGTTAATGTAGATATGAATTTGATAAAGCAATCAAATTCATATCATTTTTTATTATACAATTGTCGGAAAGCGATTTACATTTTTATAATAAATATAAGCAGCAGGCTCTTTACCCAAAGCTCCAAACCATTGTGGACAATAGGGAGCCATCCAAATAGAATCGCCTTTTTTGATGGGATACCATTTATCTGCTAAACGATAGATGCCCTGTCCAGCCAAATAAATCAAGCCATGTTCCATAATATGGGTTTCGACAAAAGGCAAGTTGGCACCGGGATTATAGGTAAAAATATTGACCGCCATATCAAAACTCAAATCTGTCATATCAGGCAATAAATTCTGCATCAACAAATCGGGATCATCACAGTAAATGGTTTGTTCAATGTCTGATTCATGTCCAATTAAAGTTGCTGGAACTTCATAAGCGTCTAATTTTTCGTAAACCTTGTGAAAGGTGAGTAATTTAGTATCTAGGATTGCTTGGTCAAAAACATATGCTTTATCAATAGGGATATAAACATACGAGCCTTTTTTCAACTTAGTTTCCTGTCCATCTATTTTAACAGTACAGCCACCTTCCAAAACATAAAAGAAAATTTGTGATGCTTTGGTTTTTCCTGTCAATTTTCCAGCTTCCTCCATTGTAATTAACAACTGACAAAAGTTTGCGCCCATCGCTTCATTAATGACTACATTCACTACACAATTAGTCCATCCAGGAACCACACTATTTACAAATCCATCACCAGTAATAACAGCGTGATCGCTTTCTACAACCGTATGAGAGAGCGCAGTTAATTTGATTTGATCCATTTTTATCTGATTTGATTTTACTTTTACTTATTTGATACTATCCGCTAAAGCTTCCAAAAAAGCATCCGAAGCGAATAAAGCGGCCTCAATATCTTCGGGGCTACAATATTCAGCAGGATTATGGCTAATGCCATCGGTACAACGAACAAACAACATAGAAATTGGTGCAACTTTTGAAATCATCACCCCATCATGCCCAGCACCACTAGGAATACTCAACAATTCTCGAACGCCTGACTTTTTTATTCCTTTTTCTAAAGCTGCACTCAATTGTGGGTCACAATCTACCGACGGATTGGACTGCATCACTTTCCATTCACAATGAAGTCCTCTTTTTTTAGCAATTGTTAGTGCTTGTTGTTCTAGGTAGGCGACCATCTCTGCTAGGAAATGATCCTGCATACTCCGAATATCTAAAGTATGGTAAACAGTACCTGGAATCACATTAGAAGAATTGGGGCCGACAATCATTTTACCCACCGTAGCCACTAATTTCTCCTTGTGTTTTTTTCCTAAAGCCTCTATTATAAGGGTCAATTCAGCAGCAGCACACAAAGCATCTTGGCGCAAATCCATTGGAGAAGTACCAGCATGTCCCGCCATGCCTTTCCAGTGAATATCGACTCGTGTTTGTCCTGCAATACCGCTAACTAGGCAAACGGGTAAATCTTTATCACATAGAACGGGTCCCTGTTCAATATGTACCTCATAATAACCCAACCAATCCTCTTTTGGGATGGCTTCATCATTCACCAAGTCAATATGATGTCCCATTTTTTGAATGACCGAATCAAGCGTTTCCCCTGCATCATCTTTGCGACTCAACCAAGTTTTATCAAAGTAACCAGCTAGAACACCACTACCCAGATAAGCGGTATTAAAACGTCCGCCTTCCTCATCAGCAAAAGCGACGACTTGTAGATGAAACGGTAAATCTTGTCCCGATTCAGAAACCTGTTGTGCAATTTCTATGCCCAATAAAACCCCTAATGGGCCATCATATTTTCCTGCATCAAAAACGGAGTCATAATGGGAAGCGACCACTAAATGTTTGGCATTAGGAGCCTTACTTTTGAGGATGCCTCTCACATTACCAATATTATCGCAATGCACGGTCATCCCTGCGGACTCCATCCATTCAATGAGTACTTTACGACTTTGAATATGAGCTGTTGTGCCATAAAAACGAGAAAGACAGTTGGGGGCATCACTAATGCTACCCAATTTTTCCAAACGTTGGAGGATTCTTTGTGTACGTGGATGCATAGTTTTGTTTGTAGGTAATTTGCTTTTCTTATATAATGAGTGAAAAAATAAATTCATTTTCCACTCATTCCTAAAAAAATGCAAAGTTACATAAAACTATTATTTCCTATAGAAAATCTTAGTGATTATACGTAAAAATACTTGTATCAAAATGGTCAAATTAGCAATATTGTAGTTTCCCTACTGTCTGCCTAGTAAAGTGCATCAGGTCCTTTTTCGAGTATTTTCTCAAAGCGTTTTATTTGAGCGGCTAAGGTTTCTTTAAAATGCTCAAATATAGTTGGATTATCTCGTCGGTCATATGCCCAACCAATCATTACTAATTCTCTGGTGAGTTTAAAATAAGGTAAGCTGTCCATATCCTCTTTAGAAAAATCTTGAATGGAGGAATAACCTTTAAGGAAAGCTTCTACAAATGCCTTTTTATCCTTTTTCGGAGTAGATTTAAATAAATAATCTGCTGATTTTAAAATAATAGCCAAATCATACATGTGTAATCCAAAACCACAATCATCAAAATCTATAGGTACAGGTTCATTCTTTTGCCATACGATGTTCCCAAAATGTAAATCAGCATGAATCATCGAAGATTTATGAGGATTTTTGCGATTATAATCTTCAATTTTATTAAGTGTCATCATTCTACATGCCTCTAATACCTCATATTCTACTTTGGTTATTTCAGATTTTAAATGATAGAGGCTGCCAAATTTGGCATTTGATCCTAACAATCCTTCAGTATCCCAATAATTTCTGTGCTTTACCTTTTGGTCCAATCTGTTTTTGTGTAAATTTCCAATAAGTTGCCCTGCATTAAACATCGCATTTGGGCTTAAGGAGCGATAACGCATTTTTCCATCTACCCAAGTCAATACACTACAGAATCTTGAATCTAAGGCATTACCAATACTAATCTCTTCTATCAGAGAGCCATTAATTGAAGGTATTGGTTTTTGAATCAAATCAGTACTTTCTGACAATTGTGCTACCCACTCTAATTCTTCAAGAATTGCATTTTTACTGTGATAATTCTTTCGGTGGATGCGAAGTAAGAAATTACCTTTTTTAGAGATAATTTTAAAGGTAGTATTTTCTCCATGACTGATAAACTTCAATTGAATAAGGTCAATGGGATACATTTTGAGGGCAGCAAGGGCAATTTTTCTAAGTTGCCTCACTTGTGATAAATAACTTTTGGTTGTAAGCTCGCTCATAAACGATATTTAATACAACAA
>JAHDFT010000333.1:5080-6364 GCA_020628015.1 Bacteroidota bacterium | reverse complement strand
CACAAAATAAACTCGCTGCGCTCAAACAGTATTTTGTGCTTAACGGATTTTTGAAGCATTTTACCTAAAATTCATAAGGTCGGTTGAAGAGAAGAAAAACTAAAAATGGTGTAAAATCAATTAATAATTTTTAATGTATACATGTTTATGGAATTACAATTTGCAAACATTACCGCTGATATTTATGAAGACCTTCAAGAGGAATTAACTAAGATTGGGGTCAGTATATCGGGGGATAGTGGTAATATTACTACGAAGGGGATTGAAGGACGTTTCCAAAGAAATCCCGAATCAGATACCTTAGCGATTCAAATTGACAAAACACCGATTATCCTGCCTGAAAATATAGTGGCGAATAAGATTATAAAGGTGGTAGAAAGGTTGGGAGGAACGGTAGTTTAAGGAGGTCTGAAAGCAACCAAAAATCATCCTTCCCTGATAAATCCAATGGCTCCACACTACCCGTCAATACAATTCCAGCCCAATAATAAGGAGAACGTTTCCCTTTAGAAATAGGAGCTTCAAGGTATTTTTGTTGAGCAATTTGTAGGGCGATATCTTTTGGATGTCCTGCCTTTAATTCCTTATAAAATTGCACCATAATATATTGAGTGGCTTCGTCATCGGCTGGCCATAAGATACTTATCGTAGCCGCAGCACCTGCACGCCTAAACGCCCTTGATAGACTAATGACCCCTTCCCCTTGCAAAAAGTTTCCCTGTTGAGTTTCACAAGCACTCAATACAACTAATTCGCTTTCTAGTCTTAGATTATACAGTTCATAGGCATAAATTCTATTGCTAGTATCTAAAGCTGATGTTGTTTCTGGTGAAAAGACCAAATAACTTTCCAAACCATTTTGTTCATTGCCAAAAGCATGTCCACTAAAATGGATGATGGCGGATTGTTGTAGTTGTTTGAGGAAGTGTCTTTTTTGTGCTAATTGTTTTTGCCAAAGCTGTCCATCTAATAAGTCGTTGATTACTTGTGCTTCTTTTTGGGCATTGGGTAATGCTAGTAGAATAGGGGAATTGCTATAATCTGGGGCGAAAATATTGGCTGTTAATGGGGAATGATTGTTGGATGTGTGTTTTTTAGCGGATATAAAAGCTGGGGCATCGGCATAATCAATAGCATATTTGGACCCTAATCGGGAATTACCATTGGCATCTATAGGCAAAGCAGCTATAGGAATTTGAAATAGGGTTTCATCTGGAATAATGACCAAACGTTTGATCGCAGGAGGAAATTTTTCTAGTACAGGAGCCAATAAGGTTGAGTAAA
>JAHDFT010000333.1:0-4980 GCA_020628015.1 Bacteroidota bacterium | reverse complement strand
GCAGACATATAATGATTGGCTTTATTGAGGTAGTGGGTTTTTCTGAGGGAATCTTGTTGCATTAATTGATAATAAATCTCTAGAGCTTCTAGGAAATATTTTTTGTTTAATTGACTTAAATTGTGATGCCCACCTTCAAAATGATAGCGTTTTTTCATTTGATTGGTGGATTGAATCAGCAAATCATAACAATCTGAGGAAGCCTGTAGTAATTGTGCTGGAAGGGCTTTTTTATGAATAAGTTTGATTAGCTCATTGGATTTATTTTGTCGTTGGATTTGATGTAATTGATAAAATACCTGTCCTTTCCTTTGTAAAACATCAATTAGATAAGGATCACCAATAATAATTGAGGTGTCAGGATTTTCCCAATTGCTTAATGTTTTGTTGGGATGTAGTTTTTGCAATGCTTTTTGGTAATAAGTAAGCGCATTAACTATTAAAGATGGATTATTTGGCTTTGATTGTTTTGCTACATTCATTTCCACATCTCCTAGACCGACGAGTATACTTATTATTCTACTATGATGTTGTTCATTAAGCTTTTGATCTTTAGTCATTTTTAAGGCTTTTCCATAGAAAGATTTGGCTTGTTGATAAGCTTCCATTTTTCCATAAATATCTCCTTTTGAAATATAAACATCCCTCACCCGATCAAATCGTTTAAGGGAATGGAAAGTCTGGGTGCATGAATCTAGGAGTTTATGAGCTTGGTCATAGGCTTTTTGATCAACATAATTAGGAACTAATGCTGCCATTTTCAGCATACACCTTTTCTCCTCGCTTAAATTCGGAATTTGGATTGCTTTTTTATAAAGGTCTAGCATTTTGTCCAAATCTCCTTCTGCTTTTCTAAAGTGATAAGCATTGATCCATTCTATATAAGTATCTACCAGTTTTTTACTTTTCTGCTTTTCATGAATTTTAGCAGATAAGGCTAAATAGTTGATGGAACGGTCAAAATCTTTGTAGAAGGTGTAAATTTTAGCTGCATTTTTATACAATCCTGCTAGAAAAATAGCATCTGTTTTTTCCTTTTCTAATAAGTCAATAGCTGCTTTATAATGATCTAAAGCCTGTGCTTCATCCCCTAGTTCTCGGCATAAAACCCCTGTATAATAATTGATTTTTGCTTTAGTAGTATTGATTTCAAGATTATTGACTTCTCCCTGTGATTGGTTTTCTATTAGAAATAATTTTTCATATAAAAAGGAAGTCAATGCAATGGTATCGCTAGTTTTCTCTAGTTTCCATTTCCTTCCAATAAGCTTTATCCATGCCTCCCATTCACTATATTTTTCAGTTAAAGGAAGGGCAAGAGAGACGGATTCAAGGGTTTTTTCTTTAAAATAATTACGTTCAACAGGGATTTTGGCTTTTTTAAATTCTTGATAATAGGCTACCGACTGATTATAAGCATCTTCTAACTGACAATCATGATGACTAATGAATTTAGAATTTGCAGTAGCATTGGCATTTGAAAGCAAGGAAAATGCAATAATAACCAGACTAGCCACTTTCCCCTGCCTTTTCATTAATTCAGTATAGGCCAAATACAACAATAATAAGGTCAATAAAATCATACACCATTCTGATAAAGTGGGGACGTTTTTACTTAGCCGAAAGGTCTTTACATAAGTACAACCATTCGCATCTGTTACCGTTAATTGATAATTGGCTTGATTGGTAATGCCCAATAAATCTGGATTGCTAGAACCATCCGACCAAGTATAGCTATAAGGAGGAGTGCCACCAGAAACTAGGGTAAATATATCGCAAATCCCATCATCTTTACGAACTATTTTACCATCTACCCACAAAGGAACAGGTTGGGTGATTTGGATGCTTTGGGTGGAGGTACAACCACTAGGGCTGGTGATGTGGACAATATAGGTCCCTGCTGCTAAACGATTACGCTTAGGGATATTAGCAGTAGTATCTGCCCAGCGATAATGATAAGAAGTATCTATAATGCCATTAATTAAAATGCTAATTGAACCATCTTTTGCATTATGGCAACTTGCATTATTGGTATTGATTTGAATCTGATTGCTAGGAATGGGACATTTATTGACAATCACCAAAACCCGATCTTGTGCTTTATAGGCAATATTAGTTGCTGTATCACAAGTACTTGCTACAAAAGTATACATTGTTGTTTGAGTAGGGGCAACAGTAATCGTTCTTGTTGTATCACCTGTTGGATGCCATTGATAGGTATCTGGTGTAAAAGATAATCCTGCAATATTTGGACTAAGGGTAATGGAGTTTCCTAGTTGAATATTGATGCTAGATGGAAGTAGAGCAGTAGTATCACATATTATAGAATCACAACAAGAAAGCCATATACAATACTCCGATAGCTCCTTTGGATTATCATCAAAATAAACCTCTGATCTAGCACAGACCAAAAAGGGAGCTTTAGGCAATTGAATCAATGACTGAAAATTAATAATGTCATAGGTGTCTTTGTGTGGAAAATCTTTTAAATAGCCTTCTTCCTTGATGCCTCTTAAATGAATTGGCTTAAAGAAAAAATCAGCTTTATTGAGATTAGTATAGAGGCTATCTCTTCCATGATACTTATGTATTAAAGTACTGTCTGGTGTCCAATGTAGGCTGAGTAAAGGCACATTAGGAAAAACATCTATTAAAATGCTATCTGTCCATCCTGTTCCCTCATTTAAGAAAAAAACAGACAAGTTAGCTAAGGCAGTTGTGGGTTTTGAGCAATTTTCACTAGGGTCAAGATCAGGTATATTGAAAGTAATTTGACTAGGATCATGGGAAGAACCCGTTTTAAAAGCTTGCTCAAAATTTGTTGTGTCACAATTAGATTCGATGCCACCTTTAATAATTAATGTTCTACCAATACGGACTTTTTCATTGACTCCCAAGTTGACAAATAAATTTCGCTGTTCATTAGGAGCTAAATTGTAAAATTCAAATTCTAGGACTTGCTCTACAATTAAATCATTATCAATAACCAAACTATCTTTACGACTGGCTTTTAAAATATCTTCATAGTATACTTCTTGACTAATGGAATCCAAATCAGCTATATTATAATGAAAAGTAACTTTTCCTGTGTCAATGACATCAGGACAATTATTTTTATAGCCTACAATAAAAGTTAGCGGATCTCCAGGAACAGCTCCCCTTACAGCCAATAAATCTATATGCTTAGTCGGATCTATTTTCCAGTAATCGTCTTTATTTTCTCTATCAGAAAATACATTATCCTCAGAAGGCTCAGGAATAACCACCCTTAATTCATCGTCCAATAAATCATCATCATCCGTTTTGGTAGGGGTAATTTCCAAGCGAACATCATATGCACCCGCCTTCTTAAAAGTATGTATTATATCTGGATCAAGTTCATCAGTTAAAAGAAAGCTTCCATCCCTAAAATTCCAGTAATATTGGAATTTGGGTTGGTGACGTTTAGTATTCGGTGCAAGTCGAGGTAATTTACCACGATCTACCTTGAATTTTCGTACATTCGCAAAAAAATCTGTATTGAGTTCTAAGGTAGTGCTATCAATTCTGGGCTTTTCTTCTTGAATAGCCTCATCTTTTGGTATAAAAGCTTTAGCGTCAGTATAATAAGCTATACTTAATAGATTTAGTAAGAGTAGGGGTAAAATGTTTAGTTGTTTAATAGTCATGAGCTGGAATTTTAATATGGTGTAGCTGGTTCTTTTGAACGAAGCAATTGAGTAAAATCACTACTTCTAAAACTGACTAGTATCCATATAGCTACAGGAATAAGTAGGTGTAAGCCTACATTTTTATGGACAGCATAATCAAGCCAGTTGAGCAATTCGATGAATAGGCTAAAATTCGTAATAACGGGGAGGTGTTCATTCATTTGGTAATTGTGGTAGATGATAATGCTTAGGTAAACAATCAAGTAGACCTGCATTAGCCCTAAGCTTGGGAGTAAGGCAATGAGTTTGCGTCTCCAAGAAATGGGGCTGGCTAGGAGCAGGCTGACTAATAATAAACAGGAGTATAAAAAGATGTGGTGATCTATATAAGTTGGGATGCATTGGGGATGTTTTTTACCTTCCTTTCGAGCTATTTCTATAAATTCAGGGCTGACTAGTTCCATTTGTATATCATAAGACTTTTGACTAGGCATAAAAGCTACTCGACAGCCATTATTGAACTCATAAAACCAATAGTTACCCACCGCTTTAAAGTAGGCCGCATAATGTTTAGAGCCATTGAAATAGCTACTTAGTCCTAGTAGTAAACCAAAGATCAATAAAAATTTTACTAAAAAAAGGCTTATGGTTTTCGAGTTATAATTCATGGTATTAGGAGTTAATATGGGTTAATTAATTGGCTTGCCACCTCAACCAAAAAGCACAGCAAGCAACAGAGAAAATGATAAATACAAACTGTCCAATTTGTATGTGTGCAAAATCGAACCATGCTGGATAATGGAGATTGGTGAGGTATAGACCAGCGATACGAAAAAGATTGAGTCCTAGTAATACTAAGCTTCCCAAAATCAAACCGATGATTTTCTTCGACCATTGACTAGGAAAAGCGACTAAAACGGCAGCAAAAAGGAAAATCGGTTCCACCGCATCACAACCCTTTTGCACACTCACCGAAATACCTTCATGACCAGAAATCGTTGCTCCATTAACACTAGTAGCATATTGGAATAAATGCAATAATTCATTAGCCAAATAAGCATTTGAGTAGACTATTATAGGACTGAGAAATTCCCTATACAAACTGGAATAGAGAAAGCCATAGAACAAAATAAGCAAGCCACCAAAAGCCATCATAAATAGAATGACTGAACGTTTATCTTGCCACCAATTTTGCCCCATCTGTTTTAAGTGTAGCAATAGCGGAGGTTTGTGTTGTAAGAGCTTTTGCCGTTTCCGCTTTTTATTTTGATTGCGTTTTGATTTACTCATGTTATGAATTTAGTTTAGTTAGAATTGGTGTTTTTCTTAA
>JAHDFT010000332.1 GCA_020628015.1 Bacteroidota bacterium | reverse complement strand
GTCACAGTACGTTAGCAAATAAAAGTCTCCCCCAACATCTCGACCCTAGAAGGGTAGGGTGTTCAAAATTGCGGAGAAATTATGCGGCCGTTTTTATTTTTCTTATGCTTCTAATTCCAGTAGAATGGTACACGCATTGGAATTTCTTCTTATTATAATTTTAATAAACAATCACACCAACATCCCGAACAAACGAGCAGAACCATAACATCCCCCTTTGGAGGGGGCTTGGGGGAGGAACCGCTTATCATTACTGAATTACAGGTCATCTTCGCCGATAAAAAACAAAGCATTTTTCTTTTTTATACAAAGAATATCATTTTTGTCTTCCTTATCGAAATGAACTAGCATTTATTGATTTGTCGTTCTTTTTTATTAATTTGGCAACGGACTATTTTGTCTGTAACTCAATAATGATAGGCTATTCCTCCCCCAAGCCCCCTCCAAAGGGGGATGGATTTGTCGGAAATAATTTGGCTATTATTGAGCTGCTTTTTAAAAAGGAACTTGGCCAAGCTGCTTCCTTTAAAAGCTAATTATTTTTTATTTTTCATTGCCAATTTTAACAACAAAAATGGCCGCAACTTTAATTCGAGATTTTGAACACCCTACCCTAGAAGGGTCGCACTCTACCGAATTGCATCAAAAATCCCCCAATATGTCATGCACTCATTTCTTTTTTGCAGAAAATCCATCCCTACAAGCTCTCAATATACTTGATTTTAGCCTCCACCTCTGTTTTTTCCTTTGCATAATTATAAGTCCGACGAGGTAATTGTTCTAAATACAATTCATATTCCGCCAAAGCTTCCGTATCACAGCCCAAATCCTGATAAGCCATCCCTTTAATTTTAAGCAAATCATATTGTTGAGGAAAACGCATTAAGGACTGATTGGCATAGTAAATCGCATTATCTCCCAATCCTTTTTGTTGATACAAATAAGCCATGCCACTATAAGGTTTAAACCAATCAGGGGTCAATTGCATGGCTGTTCTTAAGAAAGGAATAGGACGGTCATAATCTCCAGATTCTATAAATGTAGTGCCAATATTATAACAATTCATCGACAAAATTTCCTTTCGATTCAATGGTACAAACTGCATACTTTTTCCAATGACAGCAGTATCCAAATCATAAAGCCGTAAGTAATAATCCAAATTGTTTTCCTTTCCTGTCAAAGTTTCCCAATAAATAGATCGTTTTTCATTTTGCCAAACCACCATAATATGTGAAGGCATCAATATGGCTTTAATAGGCAAATCGAGCTGTTCGGCGATGGTGAGATAGAGGAGGGTATTAATATCACAATCAAAAATGCCAAATCGCAAACACATCGAAAAAGCACCATGATAAGAACTAGAACGGATTTGATGTTTTTGGAGAATTTGGTAAATCGTTTTTAAAATAGTCTTTGCCTGACTTGGTGTATACACATCTTGTAGTGTAATTTTTTGGCTTGCTTCTGTCAAAATACTATCCAATAAGGCATATTCTTTTTCTCCAACGGTCAAATAGGCGGCTTCTTCTAGGTTTAAGGTGACATAGGCGGTGAGGCAGGAGGTGTCTATGATGCTGAGGAGATTTGGTTGTTCTATTTCTTTTTTTGATGATAAAGATTCATCTGGCGAAGAGTTTGAACAAGTGATAGCTAGGAAACTGATGAATAGGAATAACAGCAAGGAAAGAGTAGTATGTATAAGTTTTAATGACATGGCAGAAGAGTCAAATTGAATCATGCTTCAACTTTATTTCAAACAAAAAATGGTATATTTGTGGCGGTTTTTCAATAAATAATCTTTTTATCAATCAACTATTTTGAAACTACTACATTATAACGAATTAGATACTACAAAGGTCAAAAAACAATTTAAAAAAGTAGAAAAGTATTTAGGGGAAGGTGATTTTGCTTCTGCGGATGTCAAAAAAATGCCCAATACAGGAGGGTATTATAGAGCCAAGTTAGATGCTAAAAATCGGCTACTTTTTAAGTTTGCAGATTATGAAGAGGAGCGATATATCTTATTGCTAGAGGTCATTATGGATCATGCTTATGAAAAGTCTAAGTTTTTGGGAGGAGCAAAAATTGATGAAAAGAAACTGAAATTACCTAAAATAAAGGAAATTCTAGCAGAAAAAGAGGTACAGCCATTAGTTTATGTCAATCAAAAGCGTCCAGTTTTCCATCTTTTAGATAAAATTATTTGCTTTGACGAGGATCAAGGAGATGTTTATCAACTGCCTGTTCCATTGATTATTATTGGCTCGGCAGGAAGTGGAAAAACCGCTTTGACCCTCGAAAAAATGAAGCAATTTACAGGGAATGTAGCCTATATTTCCCTATCCCCATATTTAGTAGAGAATGCCAGAAATATATATTATGCCAATCAATATCAGAATGATAAACAAGAAATAGATTTTCTTTCTTTTCAGGAATACATCGAAAGTATACGAATTCCAGAAGGAAGAGAGGTGACTTTTAGAGATTTTGAGGCTTGGTATCTACGTCATCAACAAACCTTTAAATTTAAGGAGCCTTATAAGATTTTTGAAGAATTTAAAGGGGTATTGACAGGCTCCGTCACCAAATCCGCCTACCTCAGCCGAGCAGAATACCTCAAATTAGGGATTAAGCAGTCCATCTTTCTAGCCAATGAACGAGAACGGATTTACGATCTTTTTGAAAAATATTTGGAATTTCTAACCCAAAGTCAATTATATGATGCGAATATGCTCTCGCATGATTACTTAAGTTTGTGTGAACAGAAGTATGATTTTATTGTGATTGATGAGGTACAAGATATTACGAATATTCAATTACTCCTCATCCTTAAATCCCTTATCAAACCCACGAATTTTCTACTGAGTGGAGACTCCAATCAAATCGTACACCCTAATTTCTTTTCTTGGGCAAAAATCAAAAGCCTTTTCTTTAATTCAGAAATCAAAGGAAGCGTACTTAGGATTCTCAAAACCAATTACCGCAACTCCAAAAAAATCACCCTCTTATCCAATAATCTCCTCAAAATCAAGAATGCTCGTTTTGGTTCTATTGATAAAGAAAGTACTTTCCTAATCAATACTGTTTCTACCAATCAAGGAGAGATTAACTTCTTTTTGGATAGTGATAAAATCAAAAAACAGCTCAATCAAAAAACGCAAGGTTCGACCAAATTTGCGGTTTTGGTGATGAATAATGCAGAGAAATATATCGTTAAAAAATTCTTTAAAACACCTTTAATATTCTCTATTCAAGAAGCTAAAGGTTTGGAATATGAAAATATCATTTTGGTGAATTTTATTTCCACCTATGCAAAGGAGTTTAGAGAAATTACTACTGATATTAGCGAAGAAGACATTAAAGATGAAAATCTGCGTTATGCTCGTTCAAGAGATAAAAGCAATAAAGAACTCGAAGCCTATAAGTTTTATATTAATTCCTTGTATGTTGCCTTTACTAGAGCAGTAAAGAATTTATACATTATAGAAGAAACAGCAAAACACGATGTTTTACGTTTACTAAATATTACAGAAACAGCTAAAAAGCTAAAGTTAGAAACCCAAAAATCAGCAGAAGAAGAATGGTTAGAGGAGGCTAGAAGATTGGAGTTACAAGGAAAATTAGAACAATCACAACAAATTAGAGATCGTTTAAAAGGACGAGAATACATTAGTCCAGAACAAGCTCAAAAGTTGATGGATGAGTTTTTGGCAACAGAAACACCAACTAAACAGCAGTCCAAAAAATTATTTGACTATGCTAAAGCAAGACATAAGGTAAAATTAATTCAACAAATATTGCAACATGCCAATTATGGGCCTGCTAAATCCTATGTCAATGAATATCGTAGTGTACAAAGTTCTTATCACAAACATTGCAAGAATGGAAATATAAGAAACGTAAAACGTGCTTGTGATAAATTCGGTATCAATTTTACGGATACTTATGGTATGACTGGTTTAATGGTCGCAACATTATATGATAAACAGACTACCCTTGATTACTTCTTAAAGCAGGAAGCAAATATCAAATTAGCAGATAAGCGAAATCGAACTGTTTTACAAATCGTTCTACTAGGCTATGATAGAGGAAATTTTGACAAAAAGAGATTAAAAGCACTCTATAAACGTTTTAGCATACCTTATATCAAATGCAAAACACACAATAAACTCCAAAAAATCAGTATCACATCAATGGAGTATTTTCTAGTTAATTTTCTGTTAGCATTGAGAGATGAAATCATAGAACCCGATAGCCATCCTACACTACAAGGACTTAAAATGGATGATTTTATGGAGTTCATTGAATTAATGCCCAATAGTATTTTAGCTCCTTATCGAAGAAAGCGGCAGTATGTTAATTCCATTTTGGCTAAGAATGAAATTGACCGAGATGATAAATACAACCGAAAATTATTTAAGCGAAAATCCAGAGGTTGTTATAATTTGTATGAGGAAATGGAGATTACCTATGACTAAACTACATCAAGCGTCTAGCCCGACTCTCTGGACGCAACACTTTATTTTCCAAATCCACATTTTCCAATAAAACAATTCCTGGACTTTTTCCCACTTCCAAACTCCCATAACAATCTGAAATTCCCATAAAATCTGCCCCATTAATCGTTGCCCAAGTCAACAATTCCTCGAGTGGAATTTGTGGAGCATGTTTTTGAATCACTTTCAACTCTTCCAAAATACACAATTGCCAATTAGAGCCATAACTATCCGTACCGACAGTAATTCTAGCATTTGCCTGTCGAAAAAGCTCGAAATTAGGTAAGGCATTTTCTATATAAAGATTGGCATTAGGACAAAAACACCAATAAATTTGATCATTTGTCTGATGAGCGTATGCAATATCTTTTGCAGTCGTAAAAGTATTGTGTACCAATAAAGTCCGATTACCACTAGGAAAACTCCCCAAAGTATATTGTATAGAATGACTTTTAGGACAGTCAAAGATATGATCTAAGTCTACATTAAAATTATTGAGAAACAAATCATAAAAAGCCCCCCTTCCTGTCATGAACAGCTCTCGTTCTGATAAGGATTCTTGATTGTGAATGCTTGTAGGGCTAGGAATTTGACGGTTAAAAGCATCAATTTTGTGATAAAGTGTAGGACTGACTGTATAAGGGGCATGTGGAGTCAAACTTCCCTTCAATCCCTCTGGAAGTTGAGCATAAATTTCCTTTCCTTTATTAATAGAAGCCTCCGCAACTGCTTCTTGATTTTCTAAGCCAAATAACTCAATATAGGTATGATAATACAAGCGTCTTTTAGCCTTCAAATCAAAAGAAATCGCTTCATTAGAAATATCTCCTACTGCAACAATTCCATTTTGATACATTTCCTCCTCTGCTGCCTCCATAGCACTCAAAATCATTGATTTTTCAAAAGTATTTCTAATCGTATTAATTGGAGCGAGAAAAGAAACTAAACCATTTCCACCAGTCAATTTGCCTTTCAAATGCGACAATTCAATATGACAATGACTATTGACCAATCCTGGACACAAAATCCCCTTATAATGCTGCAAATCTTGATGAGCATAACTGTCTGGCTTGGCAATTTCGACAATCATTCCTTCCTCATTAAGCACGACTATACCTTTCGGAAGAAAACCAGCTTTAGGATCAAATAAAAAATTGGCTTGTAATTTGTAATACATAAAAACAATTAGAGAAATGAAAAAAAATAGATAGTGTAATTATAGTGAAAATTAGTTCAACGCTTACCCTCAATCTAAGATTTTAAATAAAAAAATAATTGCAAAAATCGAAGGAATAGAATCAAAATAAAATGGATATACGCTCAATCGTATAAATAACCAAATTTGTTTTCTAATCCATCACTACATTATAAAATTAAACGCTCTGAAAAAATATATTTCGACCTGTTAATTTGTTAATCTAAATGCTTTTGTAAAAGTATTCATTAGTCTACCTGCTAGGGACATAGTTTAGTCTCCCTAGTAGGTTTTTTTATTTTAGGGAAATAGATATGAGTGCATGACATATTGAGGGGAAGGTGTAATCCTTATTATGAAGGTCTTATACTTAGACCCTTTGAGATGGGGTATGTTAGCTATTTTTTTAATGACCGCATGGCGATCACAGTATGTTAGTCAATAAAATCCCCTCAACACCTCGACCCTAGCAGGGCCGCATATTTAGCTGTATTATTATTCAATTTGGGAAAAGTTTTTCTCTACACAAAATATTAGTGAAAGTCAAGTATTATATTAAGTGTAAGTAGTATAAAGCAGTCCACTAAGTCGATATACATAGTGCAGACATACTTAGTGGACTTCCCCTGAACACATCTACACAGTGCAGACATACTTAGTGGACTTCCCCTGAACACATCTACATAGTG
>JAHDFT010000331.1 GCA_020628015.1 Bacteroidota bacterium | reverse complement strand
TCCTTCCGAGCTACTTTTTTCTAGTAAATAGAAATGTTAAAGCGAGAATACCTGTTGTTCTAGCATTTCCTCCGACCAATCAAGCTCATCCCAGCTAAACTCCTTTATTTATCACTCATTTGACCAAAAAAATCATCCAATTCCATAATCATTCGTTGTGCATTATCAATATTAAAACATAGCGGAGGTTTAAACTTAATCACATTATAATAAGGCCCATCAATACTCAAAAAAATACCTTTTTTCTTCATATAATGGGTGATTTTTTTGGTCAACTTAGGATCAGGCTCTAGGGTGACTGGATCTTTAATGATTTCTATACCCAAAAATAAACCAGCTCCTCTAATATCCCCAATAGCTGGAATATCCTCTTGTAAATCTTTTAAAGCCTCAATTAAAAAACTACCCACTTGTAGGGCATTTTCTTGTAATTGATCCTCTTTGATGACCTGCAAAACTGCTTTTCCAATCTCACACGAAACAGGATTACCCCCAAAAGAGCTAAAAAATTCCATCCCATTTTCAAAAGACTGAGCAACCGCATCAGTTGTGACAACAGCAGCAAGCGGATGACCATTACCAATTGGTTTACCCAAGATCACAATATCAGGCACCACATCTTGTCGTTCAAATGCCCAAAAATGACTGCCGACTCGCCCAAAACCAGTTTGTACCTCATCAGCAATACAAAGTACACCAGCTTTGCGAAGATATTGGTATACTTTTTTTAAATAACCCTTTGGCGGCTCTATCTGCCCACCACAACCAATAATGGATTCACAGAAAAAACCAGCAGGAGCCTTATCTGCTTTAATCGCCTCCTGCAATATTTCTTGAACTGTTTTAGCATATTTTTCGCCAGCTTTGGGATCATCATATTTAAAAGGCCCTCTAAAGGCATCAGGAATAGGTACTTTAATAATGTGATCTGCTTGCCCAGCACCGCCTTTCCCTTGATATTTGTAGGGGCTAAGGTCGATGGTAATGCTGGTATTGCCATGATAACCATGATCCACCACCATATAATGACTTCGCTTAGTATGGGCTTTTGCCAAACGGGCCGCCAAATCACCTGCTGCACTCCCCGAATTGACAAAAAATACCTTATTCAAAGGGGCTGGAAAAGTCGCACAAAGCATTTCAGCATATTCATTCAAACTATCATAGAGATAGCGAGTATTGGTATTGAGTATGGCCATTTGTTGTTGACCTGCTGCTACGACTTTAGGATGACAATGCCCCACATGACAAATATTATTGACTCCATCCAAATAAGTATTCCCCTCATCATCATACATATATTGCAAAGCAGCTCTAAGTATCCGAATAGGTTGATTCGCATAGCTAATACTCATAGACTTACTAAGGTATTGATGTCTATGTTGAACAAAAGCTGTTTTCTTAATTGGAGGAATGGGAGACAAACCGCAAGTTTGACGAAAGCAATTTTCGGCAGCTAGAGGATTGATGGTGATCCATTTTTCTAGCATTGTCCAAGCAGGGGCTAGGCTAATGGAGAGGTATTCATTGTCGGGATCTTGTGCGGCATGATAGCCTGAAATCAAAACGGTTTGGCACCATCTACCAGCAATAAGCCAATAAAGCACCTTGAGTTCAATGGCTTTGAGTGGGCGTTTTTTGTGATAACCCCTGACAATTTCAGCAGCCCATTCAAGCGGCTGCTCCTTGTTCATAATGGCATAAGCAATCGTGATCGCCAATTCATTAATGGTATGCGAATAACTTGTATCTCCAAAGTCAATCAATCCAGCTACTTTATTGCCTGTTACGAGTAAATTCCAGTCATTAATATCTCCATGAATAATGCTTTTAGGAACTTGCTTGAGTTGAGGTTGTACAGTTTGAATGATTTGTTGTAAAAAATAATGTACCAAAGTTCGACGTTGTGGCTTTTGGATAGAACTTAGGTAATGGGTGGTATCTGCAAGATATTGTAAATCCCATTCTAATTTTCGCAATTCTAAAGCATTAATTTTTACAGCTCCCAATTGGGTATTGGTGGTGCCTACAAATTGACCAATATTATAAAACAGAGCCTTAGTGTGAAAAGCTTCTGCTAGAAAAGTGCCTTCTAAAAAACTCAATAAACGAAGATGTATTTTAGTTTTATTTTTACTGATTAATAAGGTAGCACTTTCATTAATAGTAGGGACTAATTGAGGGTAAAGCGAGGCTGTTTTAGGAAACTTAGCTAGATGTTTCAATAATTGATTTTGGGCTTTAATCATTTTTTTGGGGGTATCAGGATGACTTATTTTTAGGATATACTTTTGCTTCTTTGTTGTTTGGATTAAGTAATTCACATCCTCATAACCTGCAAGGCTTTCTATTTGACTACTAGCTATTCCGTAGTGTTGGAGTAGTATTTCTTTGATTTTTTTATTGGATAAAGACATAAATAAGGCAGTTGATCTATTTGATGGATTTACAAAAGAAGTGAATTTCTAGCATATTGATGGCTTGTCAGGCATATAAAATGGATATTTATTTTTTTGTCATTAATGCCTATAAACGGACTTACTATTTCGTTCAAAATGTAAATACACATTTGTCAAAAAAATATCATAAAATCATTGAATTTTATTTAGGAATACTTTTTGCAGTTCTATCACCGTTGCCAGCGATTCGTATAAAACGATTGTGATGTAAGTAAATACAGCATTATAACTTGACTTATTACTTGGAATGCTATTCAAGCTAATTAAAGGAGATGAATCTATTTTTTACAAATATATTGAAGGGGGAAAGGTAGATTTGTGTTTTTTCAAAATATATAAGGAAAGTAGAAATGAATTAAGGTGCTGTAACATTCGTCAAAATTAAAAAAGAAAGAAGAGGTAATTTGCTCGGTGGGGATTGAGGCTGGCTCTTCTTTCTCGTTTGTCAGTATCTAGCAGATAACTGATAAGCATAAATATACGCTTAATTGGTGACATTTGCAAGCAAGTAATGGTGATAAAATAGCCTATGCATTGTATTAGGGTTTATTTTGCGCCTCACCCAAATCCAAGATACTCGCCTTTTTACAAGAATAGGCAACTTATTTTATAGCCATTACTAACAAATAATTTTTTAGGTAGATACAAGCTTTATGAAGTAGTGAAAGCCTTTTCATAATTGGTGTTCTGAGATATTGTTTTTTTGAACATGTATGAGGAATAATTGCTGCTTTAAACGATCAAAATTGAAAATAATGAAGAGCAACTTTCTAACCATGTTATTGGTTGGTTGGTTGATGGCTGCTGTAGGTTTTGCCCAAGATCAAACCCCTACAGATAAGGCAACTGATTTGCAATTGACAAACGGAGAACTTTCAAGTCTGCCAGATGCAGAAAAGCCTACTATAGCTTCCAATCCAACAGGTTCCATTACCTACAAAGTATGGTATGATCTCAATGCGGATCATGTCCAAAATGAACAAGAATTTGGTATTCCTGGTGTAACTGTGCGTTTATTCGATATTAATCATCGCCAAATGGGGATTGCGGTGACAGATTACAGTGGACAATACTATTTTGATGACCTACCAATCGGAACTTCTTATTATATCGTTGTAGAGGATATTCCTGAAGGCTATCGACTCAATACGCCTCATTCCTTGAAATATGATTTAGATAAACAACAATATCATAAAAATGCCAATTTTGGTTTTGTGCCTAGTAAAGATGGGTCTATTTGTGATCGAGTAGTGATGACAGATATAGATGGCTCTACTGGTATTACAGGGATAACGGTCAATTTATACAATGCGGATAAAGAGATTATTGGTGTAGCGGTGACAGATCAAGGGGGGTACTTTTTATTCAATCATCTGGAGGCAGGAAAGTATTTTATTGCGATTGATGAAACAACGATTTCAAATCAGTTTGAATTATTTAGCGATCAAGAGATCATGCATGAAATGGCGGCAGGGGAATTGTTTGCAGATGCAACTTTTCACCTCCGCAGAAAAGGAGTCGTTTTATCAGATGATTTTTATGATCCAGAGCAATGCTGCGAATTGACTTTGGTCAATGATGGATTGACTTTAAATATGCGAGGCATTAGTATGAATGGGCGCATGTTGAATTATGACAATTGGGAGGAAGGCTTTAATTTGGCTGTGCTAGGAAATGACCGCATCTATTGTGAAGCAGATGATTTTACAGTAGAGATTAAGGAAAATGCCGATTATGGGCATGCTGTTTTTGATCGACGAAATAACCTAATGTGGTACAAGCCCAATCCAGGGTATTCGGGCAGGGATGTGGTGACTTATGAGGTTTGTAATAATTGTGAGCTTTGTAAGACTGCCTCGGTGGTGATTGATATTGAGCAATATCGACCAGCTTGTATGCCATCGGTTTATAGAGAATGTGCGAATCCTGAACGCAGCTTGATTGTTTGTCCAGAATTTTGCTTAAACGAAGCTTATCACATCACTGATATTGAAGCCTATTATGGAAAAGATGTTGTTGAAGTAGATAACTGCATTCGATATACAGCTAGAGAAGGCTTTATGGGGAGTGATGTTATTAAGGTGACAGCATGTACAGAGGAGGATTGTGAGTTGGCTTTTATTAATGTCTCTATCGGTTGTAAAGATCCTATTGCACCAAAGAGCATTGATGATGACCTCAAATCAGACGGTGGCAAAATCCATTTTAATGTGCTGGATAATGATTCTGATCCTGATAGCCGACTTTTATTTGTAAAAGCACAAGGAGAAACCGAACATGGGACTTTAGAAGTCTTGGATAATGGAGCTTATACTTATACGCCTAATGAGGGTTTTGAAGGTTTGGATACCTTTACTTATGAGGTTTGTGACGAGAGTGATTTATGTGCTAAAGGTACGGTAAATATTATTACTGAATTACAACCTTGTCGAGAAATTGATTTTGCCAATACCAGCCCAGCAGAGAAAATAGAGGTTTGTGCTGAATTTTGTGAATTATCGGGGGAGATTATGATTACCAATGTCAATACGGACTACAATTGCAAAATTGAACTCATCAACGATCTTTGTTTGACTTATACTTCTTTGCCTATGTTTGTTGGGGATGAAGTGCTAGGAATTACGGCTTGTAATGAACTAGGAGATTGCCAAACCATAGAGGTGATTGTGGAAGTGAATGTGAAACAACAGGAGGAAGTGGCTTACAAAGTGACGGAAGATGAGCCATTTGAGCAGTTGATGTCCAATAATTTATTTGAGGAAGAAAAGGAGGCTGATGTTGAAGCTAATGTAGAAGAAATATGGGAGAGTCTGGATTCTAATCGTTCTTGGGATGCCTTATTGGTGAATTTGGTCAATGGAAAAGTGGGGGAGGAGATTATTTTAGAGATTTATGATTTAACCAATCAATTGGTGTATAAGGAAGTAATCATTCAAAATGAAACCGCTAATCGGACAGTTTTGGATAGTTTGAGCCTGCCAACGGGCATTTATACCATCAGTTTAAAAACGAATGAACGGGTCATACACAGTCGATTTGTGAAACGACGGTAATTCCGTAGGGACAAGGCACGCCTTGTCCTAAAAAGCACGCCTTGTTCTAAAAAAAACAAAAAAAAGCGTGTGGTAAATCAATTACCACACGCTTTTTTAATGAAATAAATCCGTCCATCCATCAAGGATAGAAGTAGGATTATTTATTCGTATCAACAATCTCCAATAACTCCACCTCAAAAATCAAGGTCTCATTAGGACCGATTCCACCTGGGCTACCTCTTTCACCATAAGCCAAATCACTAGGAATAAACAATTTCCACTTAGAACCCACAGGCATTAATTGCAAAGCCTCTGTCCAACCTGGAATCACTCTATTTACTGGGAACATTGCAGGCTCACCTCTATCTACTGAACTATCAAAAACACTTCCATCAACCAAAGTACCGTGATAGTGTGTCTTTACTTGGTCAGTTGAACTTGGCTTAGGACCAGTTCCTTCCTTCATCACAATATATTGCATACCACTTTCTAAAGTAGTCACCCCATCTTTTCCTTTATTGTCTTCTAAGAATTTCTTCCCTTTTTCTAAGTTCGCATCAGCCAAACGCTTTTGCGCCTTTTGAAAATAACTCTGGATAAAAGCAGTTGAGGCTTCCTTTTCAATCAATGGATCTTTTCCACCCATGACATCATTCAACGCTTTGACAAATAAATCGGAGTTCAATTCTGTAATACCATCATTTTTAAGATTCTGGCCGATAGTCATCCCAACAATATAGCTCATACTATCTAGCTCATTGGTGAGATCGCCACTACTACTGGTACTGGCTTTCTTTTCTCCCTCTGCACCTTTCTGTATACCATTACTACTACAAGAAAAGATGATCCAGAATAGGAGCATACCTGCTGTAAATAATAAGTTAAATTTCATCTTATTGTTTTTTATGGTTAAATGTTCTTTATATTTAGAAGTATAAATGCTGTATACAACT
>JAHDFT010000330.1:4161-6453 GCA_020628015.1 Bacteroidota bacterium | reverse complement strand
TTCTTTTAACCGCCCACAATCCCACCAATAAGCCGATCCACCTTGATTCAATCTAATAAATACCTCATTTTTTTATTATTCCTAAACAGTTTTCCTTCAAAAATTTTCATAAAATGTAATAAAAGCCTACCTTTGCAGCGAAATTCAAAAACGCTACAATGTTGAAGAAATTCTCAAGTTTTAAACAGTTTATTAGAGCGACATTCGCAGCAATCTTGATTTGTTGCACCGTCTCTGTTTGTGTGGCTGGTGGAACTACCACTGGCGATGGACCTCCAGATGTAGGTTCAATGATTATGGATCACATCGCTGATGGTCATGAATACCATTTATTTGGTGATGTGTCGATTCCTTTGCCTTGTATCACTTATGATGCAGAACGGGGATTGAACTTCTTTATGTCTAGTAAATTCCATCATGGACATGATTCTTACAAGGGCTTTGTTCTGAATCATGGTCGTTTGATGAATGTTAATGATCCAAGTTTCCCGAAGGATAAGGTGGTACACTTGAAAGGATTTACAGAAAGAGACAAGCAAAAGTATGTAATAGATGAAAATGGCAAAGAATATCCAGTCAGTCGTTCTGGCTTCTTTGATTTTTCTATTACACGTGTAGTATTTACCATGCTTTTAGCTGTCCTGATTATGTTTATCATTTTTACGAGTATTGCAAGAGCATACAGTAAAAGAGATGTACCAAAAGGGATGCAATCTTTTTTCGAGCCTATTATTCTCTTTATTAGAGATGATGTGGCCAAACCGAATCTGGGAGATAAATACGAGAAATATATGCCTTTCTTGTTGTCTGTTTTCTTCTTTATTTGGATTTGTAACCTACTAGGCTTGATTCCATTCTTTCCAGGAAGTGGTAATGTAATGGGTAATATCAATGTGACCTTTACCCTTGCTGTGTTTACCTTCATCTTAATCATGCTAGGTTCTAACCGCCACTATTGGTCGCATATCCTATGGCCTCCAGGTGTTCCTTTCTTGGTAAAAATCATTTTGATCGTTATCGAGGTGGCATCTGTATTCATTAAGCCTGCGGCATTAATGATTCGTTTATTTGCCAACATTACAGCAGGACACATTATTATCCTCAGTTTTGTCGGTATTATATTCATTATCTATCATGTTGCTGGTACTGCTGGTGGTATTTTCGCTTCAATTCTTTCGGTTGCCTTCATGTTGTTTATGAATGCACTAGAATTATTTGTGGCGATTCTACAAGCCTATATCTTTACCATCCTTTCTGCGATATTTATCGGAGAGGCGGTAAATGCTCATGGGCATCATGATCACGATCATGACCATGAACATGGTGAGGCACACGCACATTAATGATTTAACAATTACGAAGTATACCTTATTTCCATTCATATAAATTTTATATCATGGACTATTTAATCCTTTTAGAGATTACAGGAAAGATTTCTGCATTAGGTGGTGGTATCGGTGCTGGATTGGCTGCATTAGGAGCTGGTTTAGGTATCGGTCAAATTGGTGGACACGCTGCTGAAGCGATTGCTCGCCAACCACAAGCAGTAGATGATATCAGAGGTGCTGGTATTATCTTCGCAGCCTTGATCGAGGGTGCTGCTCTTTTCGCTGTGGTAGTAGGTCTATTGACTGTAGTACTATAAGCCGAAAGGCACCACGCCATGTAATCCAATGGTAAAGTTATTTTAGACGGAAACAGCAATCCCTTAACGGATGGTTAAGGGGCTGTTTCTACCTAATTCATCAACCATCAAACGAAATTTTACAAAAATAGATATATACAATGGTATTATTAAACTCATTATTTGAACCTAGCTTAGGTTTAATCGTTTGGACCACTGTTGCCTTTATTCTGATTTGGGTATTGTTGGGTAAATTTGCTTGGAAACCTATCGTAAGTGCGTTGTCTAATAGAGAACAAAAGATTGCAGATGCTTTGAGTGAGGCAGATAAAGCACGTCAAGAAATGGCTTCTTTGAAAGCAGATCACCAGCGATTAATCAATGAAGCTAAAGAAGAAAGAGCTAAGATTATCAAAGAAGCTAAAGAAATCAAGGATAATATCATTGCTCAGGCAAAGGAAGATGCCAAGCAAGAAGCGGGTAAAATCCGTGATGCTGCACAGGCAGATATTGAAAACCAAAGAATGGCCGCTGTGATTGAGGTGAAAAATTCTGTTGGTAAAACTGCTATTCAATTGGCAGAGCAAGTGCTTGGAAGAGAATTGAGCAATCGAAAAGAGCAAGAGAAATTTGTTGAAGCACAGGTGAAGAATATTAAGTTAAGCTAA
>JAHDFT010000330.1:0-4061 GCA_020628015.1 Bacteroidota bacterium | reverse complement strand
AAAAGAGCAAGAGAAATTTGTTGAAGCACAGGTGAAGAATATTAAGTTAAGCTAAAACAAAAGCTCTTTTGCTTAAATGACTAAATGATTGAATTTTGGAAGGCAAATGCCGCATATCCAAAGTTCAATTTTTGCCATTTAATTTATAGGTAATAGGTGTATCCATTAATTATATACCTGTTTACCTCAAATCTTATATCTAACGATTTATGTCTGTAAATAAAATAGCAACTAGATACGCTAAGTCTCTACTAGATTTGGCAGAGGAGAAAGGACAAATAAAGGCTGTTAACCAAGATATTGAACAGTTTAGCGAGGTTCTGAAAAATCGTGACTTTTATCTATTAATCAAAAGTCCGATTGTCAATACGACTAAGAAAATGAAGATATTGAAGGAAATCTTTGGAGATAAATTCAGCGTCATCACCAATTCTTTCTTGGATATTGTGGTCAGAAAACGCAGAGAGTCCTATTTACCAGAGATTGTCAATAGCTTCAAGGAGCAATATAAAGCCAAGCAAGGTATTGTCAATGCTCATTTAACGACTGCTTCGCCTATCAATGACGATTTGATTAGCAAGGTAAGAGGCATTATTTTATTAGATACTGGCAAATCACATGTTGACCTAGAAACCCAGATTGACCCTTCTTTAATTGGTGGGTTTATCCTTCAATTTGAGGATAAATTATACGATTCTAGTGTCGCACATAAGTTAGATAAGTTGAAAAAAGGTTTCGACGAAAATAAATACATAAAGAAATATTAATAAATAAAATCTGAGAATAGGCGAATAAGTGGATAGATTGCGGTAATAGCATTGTATTAAGCATAAAGTTGTATCTGCAATAGACCACCCTGCTGTTCTCTACAAAATTTTCATCATTATGGTTGAAGTAAGACCTGAAGAAATATCTGCTATCCTCAGACAACAGCTATCCGACTTCAAATCAGAAACGGAACTCGAAGAAGTAGGGACGGTATTGCAAGTGGGTGATGGTATTGCTCGTATTTATGGTTTGAATAAGGTACGTGCGGGTGAATTGGTAGAATTCCCAAATGGGGTTAAAGCGGTAGTATTAAACCTAGAGGAAGATAATGTCGGTGCGGTATTAATGGGGCGTTCTGATAAGATTAAAGAGGGAGATACGGTAAGAAGAACCAACAAAATTGCTTCTATTGATGTAGGAGAAGGCATGATCGGTCGAGTGATTAATACACTTGGTGAGCCTATTGATGGTAAAGGACCAATCAAAGGAGAGCGTTTTACCATTCCTTTGGAACGTAAAGCTCCTGGAGTTATTTATCGTCAGCCAGTAAATGAACCTTTACAAACAGGAATCAAAGCGATTGACTCTATGATTCCGATTGGTAGAGGACAAAGGGAGTTAATCATTGGTGACCGTCAGACAGGAAAAACGGCGGTAGCAATTGATACCATCTTAAACCAAAAAGAATTTTACGATAGGGGAGAGCCTGTTTACTGTATTTATGTAGCTACAGGTCAAAAAGCTTCTACTGTTGCAGGTATTGCAAAGACTTTAGAAGAAAACGGAGCGATGGATTATACGGTTATCGTTAATGCTTCTGCTTCTGACCCTGCACCAATGCAGTTCTATTCTCCATTTGCTGGTTGTGCTATTGGCGAATATTTCAGAGATACAGGTCGTCCTGCTTTGATTGTATATGATGATTTGTCTAAGCAAGCGGTGGCGTATCGTGAGGTATCTTTATTATTGCGTCGTCCACCAGGTAGAGAGGCTTATCCAGGAGATGTATTCTACTTACACTCTCGTTTATTGGAGCGTGCAGCAAAAATCATTGCTAATGATGAGATTGCATCAAAAATGAATGACCTACCAGAATCTTTGAAAGGTAAAGTAAAAGGTGGTGGTTCTTTAACTGCACTTCCAATCATTGAAACACAAGCGGGTGACGTTTCTGCTTATATTCCAACGAATGTAATTTCGATTACAGATGGACAGATTTTCCTAGATAACGACTTATTCAACGCAGGGGTATTGCCTGCTATTGACGTAGGAATCTCTGTATCTCGTGTAGGTAGTTCGGCACAAATCAAACCCATGAAAAAGGTAGCTGGTACTTTGAAACTAGACCTTGCTCAGTATAGAGAGCTAGAAGCCTTCTCTAAATTCGGTTCTGACCTTGATGCTGCAACAAAAGCAACGCTTGATAAAGGAGCTAGAAACGTAGAAATCTTGAAGCAAGATCAATATACGCCTTATTCTGTTGCCAAGCAGGTTGCCTCTATTTATGCAGGAACAAACAACCTATTAAGAAAGGTGCCTACTGACAAGGTAAAAGAGTTTGAAGGTGTTTTCTTATTAGCTTTGGAAAAAAGACATCCAAATGTATTGAAAGCACTAGGAGATAAGAAAGGTAAATTGACTGATGATATTAAAAAAGTATTGAAAGAAGTGGCTAATGAAGTTGCTTTGAAATACGATAAATAATAATGCTCAGGTTATCCTTCTCTTAGATAATAGCTCCATAATAAGGTGAGAAAGAAACTATTAGGAACAGTAAAAAAATAACTGTTCAATTTTGGTTGATAAATTTAACCCTATACTTCGTTAAAAAGCCTCGCCAATGCCCTGCATTGCCTACGTTTTTTGCCTCGTCTAGGGTCAAATTTCCCTAACCAAAATTTGTAAATTTATTTTTCACTCGTTCCTTATGGAGCTATTCAAATCACCATAGCCAATTTTCTACTTTGTTTGCTGCATTAGCAGTTGTAAAAAATACATAATCATTTATGTCTGGACAATTAAAAGAAATTCGGAACCGAATTAGCTCGGTTAAATCGACTCAAAAAATCACTAAGGCAATGAAGCTCGTTGCGGCTTCTAAGTTGCGTAAAGCACAAGATCGCATTATCAAAATGCGTCCTTATTCTCAGAAACTCTCTGAGATGCTTGCTAATATTGTATCTTCTGGTGAAGGTGCGCTTAGTGTTGGTGCTTTGGGTAAGGAAAGAGCTATCAATAAGGTACTTTTAATTTTAGTCACCTCTGATCGTGGTTTATGTGGTGGTTTCAATTCTAACTTAATCAAAGTAGCTAAAAAGCATATAGATGAGAATTATGCTAGTCAAAGAGCTGCTGGTAATGTCACCGTTTTAACTATTGGCAAGAAGGGGCATGATTCTATGAAAAATATCAAAGACTATCAATTTGATACCGATCATAAGGAATTATTCCAAAACTTGGTTTTCGATGATGTATCAGCAGTTGGAGAAAAATTAATGCAAGCTTATGGTGATGAGGAATATGATATTATTGAAGTTGCCTACAATAAGTTTAAAAACCAAATCACACAGATTCCTTCTGTAGAGCGTTTCTTACCTATCCAAAAAATCGAAACACCTCAGTTGAGTGATTCTGATAAAGAAATTCTTCCAGATTATACTTTTGAACCTAATCAAAAGGATATTTTAGAAGAATTGATGCCTAAAATCTTGAAAACACAGTTGTTCCGCTATTTATTAGATAGTAATGCTAGTGAACAAGGTGCAAGGATGACAGCAATGGATAATGCAACAGAAAATGCAGAGGAATTAATCCGAGAATTGACCATCTATTTCAACCGAGCTCGTCAAGCAGCGATTACAACTGAGTTGACAGAGATCGTAAGTGGTGCTGCCGCTTTAGAAGGTTAAAAAGATACTTAGAGATATCAACAGAAACGCCATTAAATCAGAAGATTTAATGGCGTTTCTAATTTATTTAAAAAAGATATTAAAAGTGATCTGATAGTGACAAAAAGCACTTGGTTTTTTCTGTGATTTTATTCGAGTCTATAAGGAACAGTCAAAAAATAATTGTATCATTTTGATTGATAAATTTAACCCTATACTTCGTTAAAAAGCCTCGCTGCGGCACTGCATCGCCTACGTTTTTTGCCTCGTCTAGTGATAAATTTCCCTAACCAAAATTTGTACACTTATTTTTCACTCGTTCCTAAGGAACAGTCAAAAAATAATTGTATCATTTTGATTGATAAATTTAACCCTATACTTCGTTAAAAAGCCTCGCTGCGGCAC
>JAHDFT010000329.1 GCA_020628015.1 Bacteroidota bacterium | reverse complement strand
TTGTATTTTCTAAGAAATACCATCCTTCAACAAATACACCTTAACCATCCTAGCCTTTTTGAGGAATTTTACATCGCTTCCCTTTCTTCTAAAACCGTTGTTTATAAGGGTTTATTAACCGCTACTCAGCTAAGGCATTATTATAAAGATTTGCAAGCGCATGATTTTAAATCGGCAATTGCTATTGTCCACAGTCGATTTTCTACCAATACCCTGCCTAAGTGGAAATTGGCGCAGCCCTTTAGGTGTATTGCTCATAATGGAGAAATCAATACCATTCAGGGAAATTTGAATTGGTGGAAGGCAAGGGAGAATAATATGAAGTTGATCAAAAAGGATCGACCTGATTTGTTGCGAGTTTTGCCTGTTTGTGATCCTTCTTTGTCTGATTCTGGTAATTTCGATAATGTGGTGGATTTCTTGCTTAGAGCGAGTCGATCTATTCCGCATACGATTATGATGATGATTCCAGAGTCTTGGCAAAATGATCCTGATATGCCTGATTATAAAAAGGCATTCTATCAATATCATGATGCGATTATGGAACCTTGGGATGGGCCTGCTTCTATCTGTTTTACGGATGGGACAATTTTGGGGGCGACCTTAGATAGAAATGGCTTGCGTCCTTCTCGTTATTTATTGACTAAGGATAAAATCTTGGTATTGGGTAGTGAAACGGGCTGTTTGAATATTCCAGAAGATCAGATTTCTTTTAAGTCTAGGTTAGAACCAGGTAAAATACTAGTGGCTGATTTGGATGAACAACGGATTATTCCTGATGAGGAGGTGAAAGAGATTATTTGTAAACGAAAGCCTTATCAAAAGTGGCTGGAAGATAATGCTCGACATATTGATGATTTACCCCAAAGTCAACAAAAAGTAGCACAACCAAAAATTGATTTGATCACTAGACAAATTGCTTTTGGCTTTAATAAGGAGGATCATGATATGATTGTAAAGGCAATGGGAGACTTAGGTAAAGAATCTGTTGGGTCAATGGGTTCTGATATTCCTCTGGCGGTCTTATCCAAAATTGCTCAACATCCTTCCAATTATTTCCGACAACAATTTGCACAAGTCACCAATCCGCCTATTGACCCCATTCGGGAAGCCTATTATATGAGTCTCCAAACTAGATTGGGTGCAGGAAGTAATATTATTGGTATTAACGAACAACAGTCCTCCACGATTAACTTTGATTCTCCTATTTTAACTACTGAAGCACTAGAAAAACTAAGTTTCCCTACAGATGCTTCTGTTGAAAGCTGTACCATACCTACGCATTATCGAAGTATCAAAAGCATGTCCTCCGTTATTCATACGATATGCTCAGAAGTAGAATTTAAAGTCAGGCAAGGGGTACAGTTTATCCGTCTTTCTGATCGTTATATTGATAAATATCATACTTATATTCCATCATTACTTATTACTGGTGCCATTCACCATCATTTAATTAAAATAGGATTAAGAAAGAATGTAAGTCTTATTATTGATGCTGGGGATGTATGGGAGTCTCATCATTTTGCTTGTTTATTGTCATTTGGAGCAGATTTAATTTGTCCTTATCTCGCCCTAGAAACTTGTCAACAATTTGCCAATCCTAAAAAGGCGACTAAGAATTATATCAAAGCAGTTAATAAGGGCTTATTAAAAATCATGTCCAAACTGGGTATTTCTACTTTGAATTCCTATAAAGGTGCCCAAACTTTTGAGGCTTTAGGGGTAGATCAAGAGGTTATTGACCTTTGTTTTAAAGGAACCGTAAGTAGAATTGGTGGCTTGAAGATCGCTGATTTTGAAAGGGAAAATGAAGCCAAACACAAGGCCGCTTTCTTTAGAAAATTAGCGACTTTGCCTGATTTGGGTAATTATAAATGGACAAAAAAGGGAGAATATCATCTATTCAATCCAGATACGATTCATTTATTACAATATGCAGCGAGTCAAAATAGCTATGAAATCTATCAGAAATTTGCGACAAAAATTAATGAGTTAGCATACAATCATGGAGCTTTGCGAAGCTACTTTAAATTTAAATCCAATACCAAGCCTATTCCTATTGACAAGGTGGAACCTGTAGAAAATATTTTGCAAAGATTTGCGACAGGAGCCATGTCTTTTGGCTCGATTAGTTATGAGGCACATACGGCATTGGCTAGGGCGATGAATGCAATTGGTGGCAAGAGTAATTCTGGTGAAGGAGGAGAGGATGAAATTAGATATGAGATTAGGGAAGATGGACAAAATGAAAGCTCGGCAATCAAACAGGTTGCCTCTGGTAGATTTGGGGTGACAAGTCATTATTTGGCTAATGCTAAGGAGCTACAAATTAAAATGGCGCAAGGAGCCAAGCCAGGAGAAGGGGGACAATTACCAGGGCATAAGGTGAATCCTTGGATTGCAAGAGTGCGACATAGTACACCAGGAGTCGGTTTGATCTCTCCCCCACCCCATCACGATATTTATTCGATAGAAGATTTAGCGCAGCTTATTTATGATCTAAAAAATGCCAATCAAAAGGCAAATATTAGTGTGAAATTGGTTTCAAAGGCAGGTGTGGGGGTGATTGCTTCTGGTGTGGCGAAAGCTCATGCCGATCACATCCTTATCTCTGGTTCAGATGGTGGAACAGGTGCTTCTCCTTTGAGTTCGATTAGACATGCAGGTTTACCTTGGGAATTGGGTTTGTCCGAAACACATCAATCTTTGGTCTTGAATGGCTTGAGAGATTTGGTGCGAATTCAGGTAGATGGCCAGATTCGTACTGGACGAGATTTGGCAATCGCTACGATGTTGGGTGCAGAGGAATGGGGCATTGCGACTGCTGCACTAGTGGTTGAGGGATGTATTTTGATGCGTAAATGTCATTTAAATACTTGTCCTGTGGGTATTGCGACGCAAGATAAAGAGCTGAGAAAAAAGTTTGCAGGTAAAACACAGCATTTGATTAACTATTTCCACTTCCTAGCAGAAGATTTGCGCTCCATTATGGCGCAGTTGGGTGTTAGAACAATTAATGAATTGGTTGGGCGTACTGATTTGCTAGAAGTGCATGGTTTAGACAGACATTGGAAATCCAAGCAGCTCGATTTAACAAGCATTCTCTTTAAGCAGAAAAATAGATATGCTACTGCGCTTTTTTGTAATAAACCGCAAGCACATGGCATTGATGATGTCCTAGATCGACAGCTCATTAAGCATGCTAGTTTTGCTTTGAATTATAAAAAGCCTACGAAGGGTCAGTTTGACATTAAAAATACAGATCGTGCTGTAGGAGCCATGTTGTCTAATGAAGTCAGTAAAAGATATGGTGCGGCTGGTTTACCAGAAGACACCCTTTCCTTCCATTTCAAAGGTGCTGCTGGACAAAGTTTCGGTGCTTTTGTGGCTGCTGGTATTAGTTTTCACCTAGAAGGAGCTTCCAATGATTATTTTGGTAAAGGGCTTAGTGGGGGTAAATTGACTGTTCGCCCCAATAAGAATGCTCAGTTTAAGCCGCAGCATAATGTCATTATTGGTAATGTTGCCTTGTATGGTGCCACTTCAGGACAAGCCTATATTAATGGACTTGCTGGGGATCGTTTTGCAGTTCGGAATAGTGGTGCAAAGGCTGTGGTAGAAGGGATTGGTCATAATGGTTGTGAGTATATGACTGGTGGGCAGGTGGTTATTTTGGGTTCAATTGGTAATAATTTTGGTGCTGGTATGAGTGGAGGTGTTGTGTATCTTTTGCAAGAAGCAGCCGAACAGATTCAGCAAGACAATTTACTTTTAGAAACTTTGACCCCAGAAGATCAAGAAGCACTCAAAAGCTTGATTCGGAAACATGCAAGTTATACAGAATCTCCATTGGCGATGAATTTGCTTTTTGATTGGGAAAATAATGTTGGGAAGTATATTAAGATCATTCCTAAAGAATATAAGATTGCCCTTAACAAAATCCAATTACAACAGAAGGAAAAAAGAGCTTGATTATGACTAAAAAAGATGGATTTATCAAATATAAAAGAGCATTGCCTGCTTGTGAAACAGCAAATAAGCGAGTGAAGCATTTCGAGGAGTTTGTATTAGACGCAGGAGAACCCCACATTATGGAGCAAAGCGCAAGGTGCATGGATTGTGGGGTTCCCTTTTGTCATAAAGCTTGTCCACTAGGCAATAAAATACCTCATTTTAATGATGCTGTATTTCGCAAAAGCTGGAAGGAGGCTTATGAAATACTAGCCTCAACGAATAATTTTCCTGAGTTTACGGGTAGAATTTGCCCTGCGCCTTGTGAGGGTTCTTGTGTGCTTGGTATCAATAATGATCCTGTCACCATTGAATACATAGAAAAGTCTATTGCAGAAATGGCTTTTGAAAAAGGCTGGATAAAGGTGAATAAGCCTAGAAAGGAAAGTGGGAAAAGTGTTGCCGTCATTGGCTCTGGTCCTGCTGGATTAGCCTGTGCAGATCAATTGCGGGCTGCTGGACATAACGTGACCGTTTATGAAAAAGCAGATCGAATTGGTGGGCTTTTGCGCTATGGGATTCCAGATTTTAAATTGGCTAAAAAGGTTGTGGCTAGAAGGGTTGATTTATTGCGTCAGGCAGGTATTGCATTTAAGACCAATCAAAATATTGGGGTCGATATTGATCCGCAGCAATTAATGGCGGATTATGACGCAGTTGTTTTGTGTATTGGCTCAAGAAAGCCTCGTGATTTGAATATTGAAGGGCGATCCTTAAAAGGCATTCATTTTGCAATGGAGTTTTTGACCAAAGCCAATCAATCTGTTGCTGGTGATGCCGTTGATTTGATGGATTGTAAGGGTAAAAATGTGTTGGTTATAGGTGGAGGAGATACAGGTTCGGATTGCATAGGTACTTCTAATCGTTTGGGGGCGAAATCGGTGATACAATTAGAATTACTGACCAAACCACCAACAGAACGAGCAGCCGATAATCCTTGGCCGAACTGGCCCATGATTTTGCGTACTACAAGTTCGCATGAGGAGGGCGTAGAGCGAGAATGGTGTATTGCGACTAAACGGTTTTTAAGTGCCGATGGGGTGCATTTGAGTGGTGTGGAAACGGTTGAGGTGCGTTGGGAAAAGGGAGCGAATGGTCGTTATCAGATGCTAGAAATTCCTGATTCAAAGCGAGTTATTGAATGTGATTTGGCATTTTTGGCAATAGGTTTTGTGCATCCCTTCCTAGAAGGCAGCCTTGCCCGATTACCTTTGACCTTAGATCGCAGAAAAAACATCAAAACCAATTGCTATCATACTACTGTAGACAATTTATTTGCGGCAGGGGATGCAAGGATGGGACAGTCGCTGGTGGTTCATGCCATCGCTGAGGGACGTAAGGTGGCGGAATCGGTGGATGCTTTTTTGAAGGGGGCGGAAGTTGTTAAGGAGGAGGAATTGGATGTGAATCCTTTTTGGGTGTGATGGCCCCTCACTTTCTCACAATCAAATTAATCTCTGGCACAAAATACATCCAGTTTTTCCCCAATTTCTTCGACAATTCATAGAACCATTTCCAATTTTCAAGCGGTAGTTTTTTACGACTAGAAAAGATTCTAAAGCCTCTTTTGTCAATAATCGCCTCTTTGGATAGCCCCAAAGCATCTAGGGTCAGCTTTTCGATGCTTTTGTGGGTAAAAGCCTGTTGGGTATCGCCCGTATTTCGCTTACTGATTTTGTGGTAATAGCTGTCTAGGTGCGAAATGAGGGGCAGCTTGGTCGGTGTGGCAATTAATAAAACCCCTCCCTTCTTCAATATCCGCCCCATTTCTTGTATAATCTGAGCAGGATTCGGAATGTGTTCGATGACATGGGAGGCGAGTACGAGGTCAAATTCCCCATCTCCATAAGGCAATTTCCCCGCTTCCAAATTCACCTCCTGAATATTATAACCAATATGCCGACAAAACTCCGCCCTTTCCTTCCAGACCTCTATGCCATGCCAGTCGAGTTGATTTTCGTAATACCGATCAAAGAAAAACTTAAAAAACCCTTCTCCCGATCCCACATCTAAGACCTTCATCCCAGCCTGCACCGCTCCTTCCTTTCTCAATATTTCAACCGCACTTTCATACCTTTCATAAAACAAATCATAATTCCGATAGCCAGGAATCTTGCCAAAGGATAGTTTTTTATGTACGGCTTTGTTGAATGGCTGGATGGGGTTTTGGCTCCATTCCCATTTGGCTTGGGTGTCGTAGAAGGTATCTATTTGGTAGTGGTTGAAGAAGTCGTTGATGGTTTTTATTTGGTTGGTGGTCATTGGTTTTGTGGTAATTAGTGCTTTAGCATTTAGAATGATAGGCAAAATTAGCAAATATTTCCATATGCCACTTCATTCCCCTAGCTAATTCTATCTTCTTCTTGGCATATTGGCATTATTGATCAATGTGATTGACTTTTTCACCTGTTTATCTATATCCTTTATTTTATTCATTTGGTGAAT